>NZ_JBVVQU010000041.1:10668-61548 GCF_055811555.1 Mesorhizobium sp. WSM4813 | reverse complement strand
ACTATCCTCTTCGTCGGCAGCGTAATATTTTTATAATAGGGGAGTAGGGCAGTAGGGGAGTAGGGGAGTAGGTACGCTAGTCGGCGGCTGAAAGTTTGCGGATTAGAAGTCGAAGAAGCTTTCCCACACTTTCGGTGCTCGCTAATAATGGAGCCGCTGTCGCGTTCGGCGCGATGCCGGTACGCTCAGCGATCAGAAGCTGCGTTTCCAGCTCCTTCAGTGATCCTTGAGCGATACGAAGAAATTGCTGATAGGAACCCCGGACCTCTCTGCCATAGCCTTCCGCTATGTTCGCCGGGACCGAGCTTGCGGCGCGCTGCACTTGGCTGGTCAGTCGTAAAGTTCCTCCTTCAGGATTTCGTCGCGCCGTAAACGCCACCGCAAGGTCCATTGCCTGCTGCCAAACTATTAAATCCTTGTAGGAACCCGTTTTTTCAGCCATTCGCCCTACTCCCCTACTCCCCTACACATTCAACAACAGATACTCCCGCTCCCACGGGCTGATCACTTCCATAAAGGTCTCGAATTCCGCCCGCTTGATCGCTGCATAGGTCGCGGCAAACGACTTGCCGAGCAGCGCGCAGAGTTCCTCGTCGGCTTCGAACAGGTCGACCGCCTCGAGCAGGCTCCGCGGCAGGTCGATCTCTGCCTCGTTGGCGGTGGTGAGGACCGGCGGTTCGGCCTTGATCTTGTTGGTCATGCCGATCAGCCCGCAGGCGAGCGATGCGGCCAGCGCCAGATAGGGATTGGCGTCGGAGGAGGGGATGCGGTTCTCGACGCGCCTGGCTGCCGGATCGGAGCGCGGGACGCGGAAGGCGGTGGTGCGGTTGTCATAGCCCCATTTGTTGTTGACCGGCGCCGAAGCCGACTGCGTCAGCCGGCGATAGGAATTGACGTACGGCGCGAACATCACCAGCGCGTTCGGCACATGTTTCTGCATGCCGCCGAGGAAATGGAAGAAGGCTTCGGTTTCCGAGCCGTCCTCGGCAGAAAAGACGTTCTTGCCGGTCTTCTTGTCGATGATCGACTGGTGGATATGCATGGCCGACCCGGGCTGGCCCTGGATCGGCTTGGCCATGAAGGTGGCGTAGATCTCATGCTTCAGCGCCGCCTCGCGGATGGTGCGCTTGAACATGAACACCTGGTCGGCGAGCTCGATCGGATCGCCATGGCGCAGATTGATCTCGAGCTGGCCGGCGCCTTCCTCGTGGATCAACGTATCGATCTCCAGGCCCTGGCTTTCGGAGAAATGGTAGATGTCGTCGATCAGTTCGTCGAACTCGTTGACGCCGGCGATCGAATAGCCGGCGCCACCGCCGATCGCCCGTCCCGAACGCCCGACCGGCGGCGTCAGCGGGTAGTCCGGATCGGGATTCTTGCGCACGAGGTAGAACTCGATCTCGGGCGCCACCACCGGCTTCAGCCCGCGCTTGTCGTAGGCGGCAAGCACACGCTTCAGCACGTTGCGCGGCGTGAACTCGACCGAGCGGCCGTCCTGGTGGACGAGGTCGCAGATGACCGCCGCCGTCGGGTCCTCTTCCCAGGGCACCACGGTCAGTGTCGACAGGTCCGGCATCAGCTTGAGGTCGCCGTCGTCCTCCGGATAGTGGAAGCCGTTGCCGTCTTCCGGGTAGCCGCCGGAGATCGTCGTCATGAACACCGCCGAAGGCAGCGCCAGGGAGGTGTTGGAAGTGAATTTCTTCGACGGCATCATTTTGCCGCGCGCTACACCCGCCTGGTCGGGCGTGATGCATTCGATATCCTCGATGCCGCGCCACGCCAGCCATGCGCCGACTTCCTTCCAGTTTTTCACACCACGTTGATTTTTCACGAAGGCAGGCGTGCGGATACGTCCTCCGCGGCTCGACGGACGGACTTCCTTTTTTGCAGGCGGCATCATTCACCAGATTGGGTTGCGGATTTGGGAGTATAGCCGGGGCCGGCGATGGAAGGGAAGGGGAGCGCGGTTGCGTTCGCCTGCGCAGTTGAAAACTGCTCCGAGCGGCTTAGGTTCGACGCAAGTTCAATGATCTCGGTTGAAGACCGAATGCAGAACAGTCATGAATTGACCACGATCGGCTTCGATGCCGACGACACGCTCTGGCAGAACGAGCAGTTCTTCCGCATCACCGAAAAGCGCTTTGCCGCGCTGCTCGCCGATCATGCCGAGGAGGAGCACATCTCGGCAAGATTGCTGGAGGCGGAGAAGCGCAATCTCGCCGTCTACGGCTTCGGCATCAAGGGATTTACCCTATCGATGATCGAAACGGCGATCGAGATTACCGAGGGCCGCGCGCCCGCCTCCGTCATCGCCGAGATTCTTGCCGCGGGCCGCGAGATGCTTGGCCATCCGATCGAGGCGCTGCCTCATGCGCGCGAAACCGTGGAAAAGCTGGCAGATGCCTATCGCCTGGTGCTGATCACCAAGGGCGACCTCTTCGATCAGGAACGCAAGCTGGCGCAATCGGGCCTCGGCGACCTGTTCGATGCCGTCGAGATCGTCAGCGACAAGAGCCCCGCCACTTATGTCAGCATCTTCAGCCGCCACGGCGATGGCGCCGAAAGAAGCATGATGGTCGGCAATTCGCTCAAGTCGGACGTGGTGCCGGCCATCGAGGCCGGCAGTTGGGGCATCCACGTGCCGCATGAGTTGACCTGGGTGCTGGAACATGTCGAGCCGCCGGTCACCGCGCCTCGCTTCCGCCAGATAGCCGATCTCTCGGAATTGCCCCGGCTGGTCGAAAGCATCGGGAAAGCCGGCTGATCGCGGGTCTCGGCGTCGAACCGGACGTGCGCCGCAGCGCATCGATGCCGGACATTGCGCATCGCAATCCTTCCTGTCCGCTTCGCCAAGAGCCGCGCTATCGCTGACCTCCATCGCGCGGCCGCATACAATCCACGATGCAAAACCGTTTTCTACTTGCAAATCAGTCGCAATTGCAGAATATGCGAAAAGCGCGCGTCGCAATCGCATAATGGCGGCCACCAGCGAGACATAAGAATCGCGACAGGAGAAATTTGATGATCGAGAGATACGGACGACGGGTTGTCGTCGGGTTGATAGCTGCGGTTTTCGCCGCGGCGGTGGCTTCAAGCCCAGCGAAAGCGCAGGAAAAATTCAAGGCCGTGACGACCTTCACCGTCATCGCCGACATGGCGAAGAACGTGGCGGGCGACGCAGCAATCGTGGAATCGATCACCAAGCCGGGAGCGGAGATCCACAATTACGCGCCGACGCCGGGCGACATTCAGCGGGCGCAGGGCGCAAAGCTCATTCTGTGGAACGGGCTCAACCTTGAACTCTGGTTCGAAAAATTCTTCCAGAACCTCAGCGACGTGCCCGGCGCTATCGTCTCCGAGGGCGTCCAGCCGATGAGCATCGCCGAGGGACCCTATACGGGCAAACCGAACCCGCATGCCTGGATGTCGCCGACAAACGCACTGATCTACGTCGACAACATCCGCGATGCCTTCGTCGAGCACGATCCGGCAAATGCCGAGACCTACAAGGCCAATGCAGAAGCCTACAAGGCAAAGATAGGGGCGGCCGTCGCGCCGATCCGCGATAAGCTCGCCTCGATCCCTCAGGACAGGCGCTGGCTGGTATCGAGCGAAGGCGCTTTCTCCTACCTCGCACGCGATTTCGAGCTAAAGGAGCTTTATTTGTGGCCGATCAACGCTGACCAGCAAGGCACCCCGCAGCAAGTTCGCAAGGTGATCGACGCCGTCAGGGAAAACAAAATCGTCGCCGTCTTCAGCGAAAGCACCGTGTCGGACAAGCCGGCCCGGCAGGTCGCGCGCGAGACAGGGGTGCATTACGGCGGCGTGCTCTACGTCGATTCTCTCAGCGAGGCGGACGGCCCGGTGCCGACCTATATCGACCTGCTGCGGGTGACATCGGATACGGTTCAAAAAGGCCTCGCCGCAGGGCTGTCGCAATGAACGAAGCCGTTCCGCCTCTTGCCCCCGCGTCCGAGGATGCGGGAGGTCTCGCCGTCCGCGGCGCTACCGTCACCTACCGCAACGGCCACACGGCGCTGCGGGGTGCGAGTTTTGAAATTCCGATAGGCACGATCACTGCACTTGTCGGTGTCAACGGCTCGGGCAAGTCGACGCTGTTCAAAGCCATCATGGGCTTCGTCCGGCTGGCAAAGGGAGAGATTTTTGTTCTCGGACAGCCGGCCGCGGCCGCGCTGAGGAAGAACGTCGTCGCCTATGTGCCGCAGGCCGAGGAGGTCGACTGGAACTTTCCAGTACTGGTCGAGGACGTCGTCATGATGGGTCGCTACGGCCATATGGGCATGATGCGCCTTCCGAAGGCGGCTGATCGCGAGGCGGTTACATCAGCGCTTGCGCGTGTCGGCATGAGCGATTTCCGCAAGCGCCAGATCGGCGAGCTTTCGGGCGGGCAGAAGAAGCGCGTCTTTCTCGCTCGGGCGCTGGCGCAGGACGGGCGCGTCATCCTGCTCGACGAGCCCTTCACCGGCGTCGACGTCAGAACCGAGGACGCTATCGTCGAACTGCTGCGCGCGCTCCGGCGCGAAGGCCGGGTGATGCTGGTCTCGACGCATAATCTGGGTAGCGTGCCGGAGTTCTGCGACCGTGCCGTGCTGCTCCGGAACACGGTCCTTGCCTACGGGCCGACAGGCGAGACCTTCACGCAGGCGAACCTGGAAAAGGCTTTCGGCGGCGTCTTGCGTCATTTCGTGCTGGGCGGCGCCGGGCTGCACGAGGACGACGACAAGCGCCGCCTTGCCGTCATCACCGACGACGAACGGCCGCTGGTCTTCTACGGAGAGAACGGAGCCATGCAGCACAAGATGCGGGAACCGGACGAATGAGTGTCCTGCTCGAGCCGTTCGGCTACGAATATATGCTCAATGCCATGTGGGTGTCCGCCTTGGTCGGCGGTGTCTGCGCCTTCCTGTCCTGCTATCTGATGCTGAAAGGCTGGTCGCTGATCGGAGACGCGCTCTCGCATTCGATCGTGCCGGGCGTCGCTGGCGCCTATATGCTGGGCCTTCCCTTCTCGATCGGCGCCTTCTTCTCCGGCGGGCTAGCCGCTGCGGCGATGCTCTTCCTCAACCAGCGCACCAAGCTGAAGGAAGACGCCATCATCGGCCTGATCTTCTCCTCCTTCTTCGGCCTCGGCTTATTCATGGTGTCGCTGTCACCGACCTCCGTGAATATCCAGACGATCGTGCTCGGAAACATCTTGGCCATCACCCCGGAAGACACGCTTCAGCTCGCCATCATAGGCTTTGTCTCGCTCGCCATCCTGCTGGTGAAATGGAAGGATCTGATGGTGGTCTTCTTCGACGAGAGCCATGCCCGCTCGATCGGCCTCAACCCGAGCGCGCTCAAGATCATGTTCTTCATGCTGCTATCGGCCTCCACGGTCGCCGCGCTTCAGACCGTCGGCGCCTTTCTCGTCATCTGCATGGTGGTGACGCCCGGCGCGACCGCCTATCTTCTGACGGACCGCTTTCCGCGCCTGCTCGTCATCGCGGTTGTCATCGGCGCGGCCACGAGTTTCAGCGGCGCCTATGCCAGCTATTTCCTCGACGGCGCCACCGGCGGCATCATCGTCGTCCTGCAGACGCTGATCTTTCTCGCTGCCTTCTTCTTCGCTCCCAAGCATGGAATGCTGGCAGCCCGCCGCCGCGCGGCGAGGGTCTTGGAGGCCAGCCCATGAGCATCCTCGATACGCTGCTTGCCCCCTTCCAGTTCGGCTTCATGGTCAACGCCCTGATTGTTTCGGTTCTGGTCGCTGTGCCGACGGCGCTGCTCTCCTGCTTCCTCGTTCTCAAGGGCTGGTCGCTGATGGGCGACGCCATCAGCCACGCCGTCTTTCCCGGCGTGGTCATTGCCTACATCGTTGGATTTCCTTATTCGGTCGGTGCCTTCGCCGCCGGGATGGTCTGCGCTCTCGCCACCGGCTTCCTCAAGGATAACAGCCGCATCAAGCAGGACACGATAATGGGCATCGTCTTCTCCGGCATGTTTGGCCTAGGCCTGGTGCTCTATGTAAAGATCCAGTCCGACGTGCATCTCGACCACATATTGTTCGGCGACGTGCTGGGCATCGGCTTGCGCGACATCGTCGAAACGGGGCTCATTGCTGCGATCACGGCCGGCATCATCGGGATCAAGTGGCGCGACTTCCTGCTGCACGCCTTCGACCCGGCTCAGGCTCGCGCGGTTGGCCTTCGGGTCAACCTGCTCCACTACGGCCTGCTTTGCCTGATCTCGCTCACCATCGTCGGCGCGCTGAAGGCGGTCGGCATCATCATGGCCATCGCCATGCTGATCGCGCCTGGCGCCATCGCCTTCCTGCTGACAAGGAAGTTCAGCGCCATGCTGATCCTGTCGGTGGCGATCGCGGTCGCTGCGTCGTTTCTCGGCGTCTATCTGTCCTTCTTCATCGATAGCGCACCGGCGCCGACCATCGTTCTCATGCTGTCCGCCGCCTTCATCGCGGCCTTCGCCGTCACCACACTTAAAGTGGGCCGAATGGAGATTGGCGAGGAAGGCTAATGCATGTCGCCCAAAAGCATGCCCTCGGGCCTGACCCGGGGGTGCGCAGCGGTTTTGGGATAACGGCATGCATAAAACAAGAAGTTAAAAGGCGTCGCATGAATCCCTTCAGACGCGACGCGCTTTAGAAACGGGCAGTCATTCTTCGGATTGACGAGAGCGTCGCGTTTTCTGGATCGGTTTCACGTAGATCTCCAGTCTGTGGCTGATGATCGTGAACCCGTGCTGTCGAGCGATTTCCTCTTGGAGCCGCTCGATCTCCGCCGACTGGAATTCGACGACGTCTCCCGTCTCGATGTTGATGAGATGATCGTGATGCTCACGGGGGACGGTTTCGTATCTGGCGCGCCCATCGCCAAAGGTGTGCCGCTCCAGAATGCCCTTTTCGCGCAGAAGGCTGAGGGTGCGATAGACAGTGGCGAGCGCGATCGTCGGCTCGATGGCGACAACACGGCGATGGAGTTCCACCGCATCCGGATGGTCGCTGGATTCGGATAGAACGCGCATGATGACGCGGCGCGGACCGGTGATACGCAGTCCGAGTTTCCTGCAAAGCGCGGCGATGGTCTGTTCTGAGGACATGTCATGATCCGCCAATATCGACAGCCATGTCGCGAAGTCGGAACATGCCTGCGGATTTGTTCGAAGGTGCTATCCCAGATGCGTCGCAATTGCAAAAGGAGACGTAGCGGGGCTCATTGTCAGGCGCTACCGAGCGGTCGCGTACTGACATAGATATCCAGATTCGATCGCAAGAAGCGAGCAACGGCGTGTAAGCCGGATCGGACGCCGGTTAGCTGCGTGCGAGCCCGATCAAATGGTCGATCACTGGCTGCAGCCGTTCGGTCGTGATCGGTTTGACGACAACCGCATCGACAACCCTCGACAGGCCGAGGCTCTCCGGTGTGCCGGTCCTGGTCGAAAGCAGGATCACCGAGGGAAGCGACCTGCCCGAGGTGCGTCGCAGCGCGTCGATACCGGACATCAGCGCGTCGCAGTCCTTGTTGTCCGCTCCGCCATCGAGGACGACAGCTCCGGGAATAAGCGATCGCAACGTCGTTGCTGCCGTCTCGGGCGATTCCGAGATCGGTTTGAGCCCGGATCGTTCGACGATTTTCGAAACCACAACCCTGTTGACCGGCGATTTCCCGACGACGAGCACGCGGGTGAAGTCCGTGAGTATCTCGGGGTCCACATTCCGGCTCCCCAAAGTCAGGTGGCTTACGGTCCTGGGATCGCGGTTCATGGGGCGCATGAGCGTGGGGGCACTCGTCTGGTTTCAATGCAGGGTTGAAACTTTAGAAACAATTGCGGTGAGATCGCTGCCTGTGTCAAGCTGAAATGGCGGATAGCCAGAATATCGCAAGAAACATTAAAATTTGAAGCAAGTTCTGTTCTTGCCTATATGAAACTGGTCCTGCAAACGCAAATCACCTGCGCAGAGACTGCGCAGGTGACGCCGGAACCACCGACAGCCCCGGCCGGATTTCAGTCAGCCGAGGCTCCGCTGGGTGACGATCACGGGGATCAGCAGATCGCCCCAGTTGCCGTCGCCGCCATGGTGCCGTGCCGAGCGCACGAGCTCCACCGACACACCGGCTTCGACCGCCTTCATCACCGACTGGTTGAGCCTGTGCAGGTCATTCGCCAGCATGCGGATGGTCGCCTGCTGGTCGACACTCATGGTGGTGGCCTGTTCTTCGGCCCGTTCCTTGACGCGACTGATCGATGCCATTGGTCTTCTCCCTGAGCCCTTTAGGGGCGTTTCCTCTGTTTGTTGCGTTCCTGCTATTCTGCGGCCGGCTTGAACTGGGCGTGCTCGGTCGATTCATGCATGGCCGTGGTCGAGGACCGGCCACCGGTGATCGCCATCGACACGGCATCGAAATAGCCGGTGCCGACTTCGCGCTGGTGCTTGGTCGCGGTGTAGCCATGGGCTTCCGCCGCGAATTCAGCCTCCTGCAGCTCGGAATAAGCCGCCATCTGCCGCGCCTTGTAGCCGCGGGCGAGTTCGAACATGCCGAAATTGAGCTGGTGAAAACCGGCCAGCGTGATGAACTGGAACTTGTAGCCCATGGCGCCGAGTTCCTTCTGGAACCTGGCGATCGTGGCGTCGTCGAGGTTCTTCTTCCAGTTGAACGACGGCGAGCAATTATAGGCGAGAAGCTTGCCGGGATGCTGCCTGTGCACGCCCTCGGCGAACTTCTTGGCCTGCGCCAGATCGGGCTTGGAGGTTTCGCACCAGATCAGGTCGGCGTAGGGCGCGTAGGCGACAGCCCGCGCGATGCACGGCTCGATGCCGTTCCTGACGTGATAGAAGCCCTCCACCGTGCGGCCGGCGCCGTAGTCGACGAAGGGCTGGTCGCGCTCGTCGATGTCGGAGGTGAGCAGCTTTGCCGCTTCCGCGTCGGTGCGCGCGACGACCAGCGTCGGCGTGCCCATGACGTCGGCGGCAAGCCGCGCCGCGTTGAGGTTACGGATGTGTGCGGCGGTCGGGATCAGCACCTTGCCGCCGAGATGGCCGCATTTCTTCTCCGACGCCAGCTGGTCCTCGTAGTGGACGCCGGCGGCACCCGCCTCGATGAAGGCCTTCATGATCTCGAAGGCATTGAGCGGTCCGCCGAAGCCGGCTTCCGCATCGGCGACAACAGGCGCGAACCAGGTTTCGACGGAAAGCCCCTTGCCTTCTGAGGTCTCGATCTGGTCGGCGCGCTGCAGGGTGCGGTTGATGCGCTTGACCAGTTCGGGCGCCGCATTGGCGGGATAAAGCGACTGGTCCGGATACATGGCGGATGCGGTGTTGGCGTCGGCGGCGACCTGCCATCCAGACAGGTAGATCGCCTTCAGCCCGGCCCGGACCTGCTGCATCGCCTGGTTGCCCGACATGGCGCCGAGCGCGTTGACGAAGTCCTCTTCGTGGATGAGCTTCCAGAGCCGGTTGGCGCCCACTTCGGCGAGGCTCTGCCGGATCTGGACCGAACCGCGCAGCCGCTTCACGTCGTCCGGCGAATAGGGCCGCTCAATGCCGTCGAAGCGGCCTTCCGGCGCCGAGGGGACGAGGTTGTAAAAATCGGTCATTGGTCACTCCGGATAAATCGCTGCTGGGATGGAAACGCGGCCTCATGGAAGATTCCGCGCCGTTTTGGTATGACAGCATTTACATTTCGGCGCGAAACAGGCGAGGAAAACCAGAGGATTGCTGAGGAAATAAGGGAAAACCTGTGTTGCGTTTGACAGCCAAGCGCTGTAAATTTGTCACGATTGTAAAACGACGGCATGGCATCGCCGCGCAGAAGTTATGTAAATTCCTGTCAAGGACAGTCGAGTGGCCGATCAGAAGATCTTCGCCGGGCCGCGCATTCGCCGCATCCGCAGCGCCAAGGGCCTGACCCAGACTGCGATGGCCGAAGGGCTCGGCATCTCGCCGTCCTACCTCAATCTCATCGAGCGCAACCAGCGGCCGCTGACGGTCCAGCTGATCCTGAAGCTGGCCTCCGTCTACAAGGTCGACCCGCATGAATTGCAGGGCGAGGCGAGGGGGTCGGTCGGCGCCTTGAAGGAAGTGTTTTCAGACCCGCTGCTGGTCGGCGAATTGCCTGGGGACCAGGAGCTGATCGAGCTTGCCGAGGCGGCGCCCAACGCTTCCGCCGCGGTGATAAAACTGTTTCGCGCCTATCGCGAGCAGGCCGAGCGCCTTTCCGACCTCAACGAGCTTCTCGCGCGTGAGGGCAAAGCGACGGCACTCTCCGGCGCCCGCTTGCCGATCGACGAGGTGCACGAGATTTTCGAGCGCCGGCCGAACCATTTTGCCGCGCTCGAAGAGGAAGCCGAGGCATTCACGTCGGTGCTCGATCCCGGCGACGATCTGCTCGGTGCGCTGAAGGCCTGGCTGAAGCGCGAATACGGCATCGTCGTCAAGGTGCTGCCGGTCGCCACCATGCCGAACTGGCGCCGCCGCTACGACCGCCACTCGCAACGCCTGTTTCTGTCCGAGCGCCTGTCGCCGTTCGATCAGTTGCGCGAGGTGGCGATGGAGGCCTGCCTGATCCGTATGACCGTCGCGGTGGCAGGCGAGATCCAGGCGCTGAAGCTGACCACGGATGAGGCCCGCCGGCTCGCCCGCTTCGAGCTTGGCCGCTACGCCGCCCATGCGCTGATGATGCCCTATCAGTCCTTTCACGCGGCAGCGATACGCGCACGTTACGATATCGACGTGCTGCGCTCGCGCTTCGGCGTCTCCTTCGAGCAGGCGGCGAACCGCCTGACCATGCTGCAGCGGCCGGGCACGCCGGGCGTGCCGTTCTTCATGCTCGAGGTCGATAATGCCGGCAACCGCTTCCGCAAGGCGGGCAGCCAGGGTTTTCCGCAAAGCCGCTTCGGCGGCGGCTGTCCAAAACTTCCCGTGCATGCCGCCTTTACCCAGCCCGGCCAGATCTTCGTCGAGGCGGTGGAAATGCCCGACGGCGCCGAATTCCTCTGCATCGCCCGCACGCTCGAAGGGCCGCAAGGCTCGTTTTCGGAGCGGCCGCGCCGTACGGCCCTTCTGCTGGGCTGCGACGTCGGCTTTCGTGACGAGATCGTCTACGGCGCGGCACTGCCGGGGGCGGCCGCCGCGAGCGGAAAAGCCGGACAGGGCATCAATCCGGCCACGCCGATAGGCCCCGCCTGCCGGCTGTGCGAGCGCATCGGCTGCCTCGCCCGCGCCGAACCGCCGGTGACGCGTCCGCTCGGCCTCGACGAAATGGTGACTGGATTAAGCGCATTCGATTTCCAGTGAGACCGTGACCTGCCGTCTTTGCCACAACCGTCGCTGTTTCTTGGATCACGCCTTTCCATCGTCTTTGCGCTAGGCGAATAAGGCACGTTTCTGTCGTCCGCTGTGTATCGTGCTGCCCCGAAATCGCCGACAGTCGCACTCATGACCGATACATTATCATCACCGACAGCCTTTTCGCCTGCCGTCTCGCCGCGTGAGGAGCGTGTCGGCCTCCTGTTGATATTCCTGTCGGCGCTGATGTGGAGTTTCGGCGGCGCCATCGCCCGCTTCATCGACGCCGGCGACAGCTGGACGGTGGTGTTCTGGCGCTCGGTCTGGGCCGCCGCCTTCCTGATCTGCTTCATGGTCTGGCGCGACGGCTGGCATGGCACGGTGAGGTTGTTCCGCGGCATGGGCCTGCCCGGCCTTGCCGTGGCGTTCTGCTTCGCCACCGCATCGACCTCATTCGTCGTGGCGCTTGCCTACACCACCGTCGCCAACATCCTTTTGATGCAGGCCGGCGTGCCGCTCCTGGCGGCGCTGTTTGCCTGGGTGCTGTTTCGCGAACGGGTCGCCTTGGCGACCTGGGTGGCGATTGCCGCCGTCATTGCCGGCGTCGCCATCATGGTGTCCGAATCGCTCGATGGCGCCGTGTCGCCCATCGGCGACGGCTTGGCGCTGCTCATCGCCGTGATGTTTTCGATCGCCACCGTCATCACGCGGCGCTTTGCCCATGTGCGCATGACGCCGGCGACCTGCCTCGGCACGATGATTGCCGGCGCGTTCGCGGCGTCGCAGGCATCGCAATTCGGCGTCTCCAGCAGCGACATAGGCTTCCTCTTTGCATTCGGCGTGATCAACCTGGGTCTCGGCCTTGCCTTTTTCGCCACCGGCGCTCGGCTTGTTCCGGCGGCGGTCGCAGCGCTACTCGGCACTTTCGAGCCGATCCTCGGCCCGATCTGGGTCTGGCTCATCCATTCCGAGGTGCCGTCGGGACGCACCATCCTTGGCGGCGCGGTCGTGGTCACGGCGCTGCTCGTCCATATCGGGCTCGAATTCAAGCGTCAGGCGCGGCCCGTGCGGCCGGGTGTCACCGGTATGCCGTCGCCCAATTGATGCAGCGCACGCGCCAAAGCGAGATGAACCATTGACAACGCTGCGGCCGCGCGGGCAGGCTGCCAATACGGCAACAACAAGACAGGCTCATCTTGCCAAGTCTCCCCTCCGGCCCGACCGAGACCGGACAACATCGTCGTATCCCTGCCCGCGCCGTGGCGAGAGCCTTTGACGGCGCCGGAATGCCACCTGGATCACGACATGGGAACGGGAGGCTCGGCCGCTGCACATCGAACCGCGAAGGTGTCGGCGGTTCGCGCTTGTCGCTTGTCGGAAAGCCCAATAATCTGAAGCAAACGCCCAGCCGCGCGACGAGCTGGCGATGGAACACTCATCAAAGGAGACACGCATGACCCGCAAAGCGTTCTGGCTTTCGGCGACCTCGGCATTTCTGACGCTTTTCACCCTCGGCGCTCATGCCCAGGATCGCGTCGTCAACGTCTATAACTGGTCGGATTACATCGACAGCTCGATCATCGAGGATTTCACCAAGGAAACGGGCATCAAGGTCACCTATGATACCTTCGATTCCAACGAACTCCTGGAGACGAAACTGCTTGCCGGCGGCAGCGGCTACGACGTCGTCGTGCCGACTGCCAATTTCCTCGCACGCCAGATCCAGGCAGGTGTGTTCCAGAAGCTCGACAAGTCGAAGCTGCCCAACATTTCCAACATGTGGGACATCGTTTCGGAGCGCACAGCCAAGTACGATCCCGGCAACGAATATTCGATCAACTACATGTGGGGCACGGTCGGCCTCGGCTATAACGTCAAGAAAGTGCAGGAAGCGCTCGGCACCGACAAGATCGATAGCTGGGACGTGTTCTTCAACCCGGAAAAGTTGGCCAAGCTGAAGGATTGCGGCGTCTATGTCCTCGATTCTCCGAGCGACATCCTCCCGAACGCCTTCAAATATCTGGGCATCGATCCCGAGACCACGTCGCCGGACGATTTCGCCAAGGCGGAAGAACTGATGCTGAAGATCAGGCCTTACATCCGCAAGTTCCACTCGTCGGAATATATCAACGCCCTGGCCAATGGCGACATCTGCCTGGCGGTCGGCTGGTCGGGCGACGTGTTCCAGGCGCGCGACCGTGCGTCGGAGGCCAACCGTGGCGTTGAGATCAGCTATTCCGTGCCGAAGGAAGGTGCCGAAATGTGGTTCGACCAGATGGCGATCCCGGCCGACGCGCCGCATGTCGCCGAGGCGCATGAATTCCTGAATTACATGATGAAGCCGGAAGTGATCGCCAAGTCGAGCAACTACGTCTTCTACGCCAACGGCAACAAGGCGTCGCAGCAGTTCATCGACAAGGAGATACTCGAGGATCCGGCGATCTACCCGGACGAGGCAACGCTGGCGAAGCTGTTTACCATCGCCCCCTACGATTCCAAGACCCAACGTGTCGTCACCCGGACCTGGACCAAGATCGTCACCGGGCAGTAAGCGACAGTCGACGACCCCGGCAGGTGCTGCCGGGGTCAGGTCTTCTGGGGATAGAACGCAGGACGGAGTGGGATATGAAATCGCTTGGCAGCATCCGCAGGGATTTCGCACCGTGGAACGATCCTAACGCCAAGCCATACATCCAGTTCGACAAGGTCACCAAGAAGTTCGGTGACTTCACCGCCGTTAACAATTTGTCGCTGACCATATTCGAGCGCGAGTTTTTTGCCCTGCTCGGGGCGTCGGGCTGTGGAAAATCGACGCTTCTGCGGATGCTCGCCGGCTTCGAGGAGCCGACCGCCGGCCGCATCCTGCTCGATGGCCAGGATCTGCACGGCATCCCGCCATACCGGCGGCCGGTCAACATGATGTTCCAGTCCTATGCGCTGTTCCCGCATATGACGGTCGAAAACAACATCGCCTTCGGCCTCAAGCAGGACGGCATGCCGAAGCCCGAGATCGCGGCGCGCGTTGGAGAGATGCTGAAGCTGGTCAAGCTCGAGCAGTTCGCCAAGCGCAAGCCGCACCAATTGTCCGGTGGCCAGCGCCAGCGCGTCGCGCTCGCCCGCTCGGTCGCCAAGCGGCCGAAGGTCCTGCTGCTCGACGAGCCGCTTGGCGCGCTGGACAAGAAGCTGCGCGAGGAAACGCAGTTCGAGCTGATGGATCTGCAGCAGTCACTCGGCCTTACCTTCGTCGTCGTCACCCACGACCAGGAAGAGGCGATGACCATGGCCGACCGTATCGCAATCATCGACAGGGGCGAGGTGATGCAGGTGGCGACGCCGGCGGAAGTCTACGAGGCGCCAGGCTCCCGTTTCGTCGCCGGCTTTGTCGGCAACGTCAACATGTTCGAAGGCAAAATTGCGCATGGCGAGGCCGGCGCTGCAAGCATCGACGCGGGCAACGGCATCACCATCCGGACCGAGAATGCCGGCGATGCGGCCACCGGCGCGGCCGTCGCCTTCGCCATCAGGCCGGAGAAGATCAA
This sequence comes from Mesorhizobium sp. WSM4813, assembly GCF_055811555.1. Taxonomy (NCBI): domain Bacteria; kingdom Pseudomonadati; phylum Pseudomonadota; class Alphaproteobacteria; order Hyphomicrobiales; family Phyllobacteriaceae; genus Mesorhizobium; species Mesorhizobium sp. WSM4813. Next base: position 46,704 of record NZ_JBVVQU010000041.1, on the reverse strand, counting down.
AGTATCGTCGACGAGACCGGCCGGTGCCGTCAACGCCATCGAGGGCGAGGTCTACGATATCGCCTATCTGGGCGACATGACCGTCTACCACGTCAGGCTTGATGACGGCCACGTGGTGCGGGCGAGCACGATGAACGCGGCCCGCATCACCGAGGATCCGCTGAGCTGGAACGACCGTGCCTGGGTGTCGTTCAGGCCGGACGCTGGCGTCGTGCTGACGCGATAGGGGCGGTCATGTCGAATGCCGCTGTCACCGCTGCAACAAGCGCTCGGGCCGCCGATGCGGGCAAATCCGCCCTGGCCAGACTGGGAGAGGCCTTCGTTGGCCGCCTTGTCATCATCATCCCCTATCTCTGGCTGGTTTTCTTCTTCCTGGTTCCGTTCGTCATCGTCTTCAAGATTTCGCTGTCGCAGACGGCGATCGCCATACCGCCCTACACGCCGGTGCTTGACTTTGGCGACGGGCTTTCCGGTTCATTCGCTCAGCTGAAACAGCTCAGCATCGATAACTACGTGTGGCTGACGCAGGACGCGCTCTACATCAACGCCTATGTGACGAGCGTCATCGTCGCCGCCATTTCGACGGTGCTGACATTGCTTGTCGGCTACCCCATCGCCTACGGCATGGCCCGCGCGCCGGCGATGCTGCGCCCGACTTTGCTGATGCTGGTGATCCTGCCGTTCTGGACCTCGTTCCTGATCCGCGTCTACGCCTGGATCGGCATCCTCAAGCCCGAGGGGCTGCTCAACCAGCTGCTGCTCGCCACCGGCGTCATCAGCCAGCCGCTGATCATCCTCAACACCTACACGGCGATCTTCATCGGCATCGTCTATTCCTATCTGCCGTTCATGGTGCTGCCGCTTTATTCCGCCCTCGAGAAAATGGATTATTCGCTGATCGAGGCGGCCAAGGACCTCGGCTGCCCGCCGACCAGCGCCTTCTGGAAGATCACCTTTCCGCTATCGCTGCCCGGCGTCATCGCCGGCTGCCTTCTGGTGTTTATTCCCGCCGTCGGCGAGTTCGTCATTCCCGACCTGCTCGGCGGGTCGCAGACCCTGATGATCGGCAAGACGCTGTGGAACGAGTTCTTCGCCAATCGCGACTGGCCGGTGTCGTCGGCCGTCGCCGTCATCCTGCTGTTGCTGCTGATCGTGCCGATCATGCTCTTCCAGCGGGCCCAAGCCCGCGCCCAGGAACAGGATCGGTAACCCATGAGCGCCACCTGGAGCCGCTTCAACATCACTTCGATCGTGCTGGGCTTTGCGTTTCTTTACCTGCCGATCGTCCTGCTCGTCGTCTTTTCCTTCAACGAGTCGAAATTGGTCACCGTCTGGGGCGGCTTCTCGACCAAATGGTACGTCTCGCTGTTCCACAACCAGGGCCTCATGGACGCCACCTGGGTAACGGCCCGCGTCGCCGTCATCTCGGCCACCGTGGCGACCGTGCTCGGCACGTTGGCGGCTCTTACCTTGACGCGCTACACGCGCTTCAAGGGCCGGATGCTGTTTTCCGGCATGGTCTTTGCGCCGCTAGTCATGCCGGAAGTCATCACCGGCCTGTCGCTGCTGCTGCTCTTCGTCGCCGTCGGGCTCGACCGCGGCTTTCTCACCGTCACGCTTGCCCACATCACCCTGACCATGTGCTTCGTCGCCGTCGTCGTGCAGTCGCGCCTGATCACGTTCGACCGCTCGCTGGAAGAGGCCGCGATGGATCTTGGCGCGCCGCCGGTGAAGACCTTCTTCCAGATCACGCTGCCGGTCATCATGCCGGCGATTGTGTCTGGCTGGATGCTGGCGTTCACATTGTCGCTCGACGATCTGGTCATCGCCAGCTTCACCTCAGGGCCCGGCGCCACCACGCTGCCGATGAAGATCTACAGCCAGGTTCGTCTCGGTGTGACGCCGGAGATCAACGCCGCCTGCACCATCCTGATCGCGGTCGTGGCGGTCGGGGTCATCATCGCGTCGCTCGCCAACAAGCGTCGCGAGGTGCAGCGCCAGCGCGACGAGCAGGCCGCGCAGCGGGGGTGACGAAAGGGGGCGGCAATACCCCCGTTGCCTACTCTCCGGAAACCCCGCGGCTTATCGGCGAAATGAACGGCGTGCTCCACGTTCCGCCGACGAAGAACGAAGATTGGTTGGGACCCTGGTTATTTGGCTGCGTGGCTGGCTGGTCCGCCTGAATGATGCCGCCGGACAGCGCCAGCCCGCGCCCGGCATAGGAGGCGATGCCGGAAAGCCAGATCTTGTACTTCGCTGAATTCGCTTCGGCCTTGTCGATCTTCGCCACACCGTTCGAAATGCTCGCCTTGAGTTCGGCCCCGTCGATCGGCAGCGTTCCGTCGGAGACATCGTCGAGCGCGAAGAACCCGCCCTGTTCGTTGTGTTTGAGAAACGCCTCCAGGTTGAACCGGCTCAACGCGCCCTGGCCGAATTTCGCCGAAACCGAGCCGTCGGCGTTCTCGAATATGGAATCCCAGGTTCTGCCCGGCCCCTTGAGGATGACCGAAACGGTTCCCGTGCCGATCGGCACCAGTCGCGTCATTCCGGCTGCGGTGCCAAAAGCCCCGCCATCGATGTCGGAGGCGAGCAGCCTAATTTCGACCTGCGTGCCTCCCGGCTTGCGGTCGAAACGAAGACTGCTCTGGATGTTGCCGCCAAAGGCCGATGCATCGGAAATATCAAAGACGGCAAGACCGTTCTTGACCTGGGCGGCGGCGGCGACGTCGGCAAGCTGGATGGCGCCTGCGGTGGCCTGCGCTGCCGACAGTCTGAGATCGAGATCGATCCGGTCGGCGACGCTTATGTCGATTTCGCCGGGCCCAGCGCCGTCCGTAGGCGCCAGGGGTGTGAAGGCGGAGAGAAACGACCGCAAGTCGAGCGTCTCGAAGGCGAGCGTACCGGCGATCACCGGCCGCGCCTCGCCAAAGGAGAAGTCCAGCGCACCCATTCCCGGATTGTCGTCCAGAGCGATCTCGGTGTTTTCGAATTTAATGCGGCCGGAAGTCGCCGTGACCTTGCTGGAAACGGAAACCGAGCCGATTGCCGCGCCCGGCGCGATGCCGGCCCGCGACCATTCGAGCACGCGCCTGAGTGAGGGTGCGGCAAATTTCGCCTGGCCGTCGAAATAGGCGTTCTCGGACATGCTGGCCACGCCGTCGAAGGAAAAACTGGCAGGGGCCGCCTTGAAGGAAAGCGTCATCGGCGCCGCACCGCCCCCAAACAGCACCAGCGGGTTCGACGATGCGGCATCCACGGCGACGCTTTCGCCACGCCAGATCCCGGTCGCCGACAGCGTCGCATTGCTGTTCATTGCGGCCCAGGTCGCCTGTCCACTCAGGCTGCTCAGTATCTCAGCGTCCTTACCATCGACCGAGGTCACCACGCGGCCGTTCCTGAACTCTACGGTGCCGAACGGATCTGCCGGCAGCTTGCTCAGGTCCGGCTTGGCTGGATTGGCGCTGACCACGGCGCGGGCGATGTCGATGGAACGCGTGATGCGCCCGCCTGAAGGCAGGGCGGGCAGGAAAAGCCCATGTGCTGCGCGTTGAACTCTGATCGTCGGCCGGATCAGCCGTGCCGTCGAGAACACCACGTCGCCACGCAATGCCGCCATGGCCGAGAGATTGACCTCGACCCGTTCGGCCTCGATCACCGGCGGGGCATCGGTTTCTGTCCATTGCGAAAGCGTCACGTCGGTCAAGATGGCTCGGAAATTTGGCCAGACCTCGATCCGCGGAGCGCCGTCGATGGTGACCCTGAAACCGCTCCACGCACTCATTTCCCAAGCGATGCGGTCGCGCACGATGCGGGTCGAGGCGACGAGCGGCAGGGCGGCAACGGCCAGCGCGATAACGAGCACGGCAACGCCGATCGCCCATATTCCGCGCCGGATCAAAGGTGATGACATGTCGCCCGTATGCTTCCGTTCCGACCAAATCGCCCGATGGGTGTAACCCCAGTCGTCACTACGACTTAGGGCTGAGGCATTTCAAGTCTTTATGGCCCAGCGATGGCATTTGCGCACATCCACGTCGCTCAGCCGAACAAAATCTTGCTCTGCTGCGCCGCAATATGCATAAGCGATGCCAATGCATGTCGCCAAAATGCGCAACCTTTTGGGATAACGACATGCATAAAAACAACAGTCTGAAGCGCGTCGTGTGAATTCTTCGAACGTGACGTGCTTCAAGGAGGAACGGTCATGGCCGGCGACGCACCGCTCTGGGCACCGACGAAAGACCAGGTCGACGCCGCGCCGATGACTGCCTTCATGCAGGCCGCCGCGGCCGCAACCGGCAAGGTTTTCTCCTGCTACGCGGATCTACATCGTTGGTCGATCGACGATCGCGAGGCATTTTGGAGCCTGGTCTGGGACTTTTGCGGGATCGTGGGCTACAAGGGGACCAATGGCGGCGAGCGCGTGCTTGTCGATGGCGAAAAAATGCCGGGCGCCACTTTTTTTCCCGACGCGAAGCTGAACTTCGCGGAAAACCTGTTGAAGAAAACCGGCCTCGGTGACGCCATCGTCTTTCGCGGCGAGGACAAGGTCGAGCGCCGGCTCTCCTGGAATGAGCTGCATGCGCTGACCTCGCGGCTGCAGCAGCTTTTCCTGTCGCTCGGGGTGAAAAAGGGCGACCGCATCGCCGCTATGATGCCCAACATGCCGGAGACGGTCGCGGCGATGCTGGCGACAGCCTCGATCGGCGCCGTCTGGTCGTCCTGCTCTCCTGATTTCGGCGAACAGGGCGTGCTGGACCGGTTCGGCCAGATCGAGCCTGTCGTCTTCATCGCGCCCGACGGTTACTGGTACAATGGCAAGGCCATCGAGGTTGCCGACAAGATCGCGGCGGTTGCGGCAAAGCTACCCACCGTCGGCAAAGTGCTGATCGTCGATTATCTTGGCACGTCGACCGATGTGGCGGCGACCATCGAGAAGGCGATTGCGCTGGACGAGGCGCTCTCATCCTTGGTCGCCAAGCCTGTCAACTTCGAACGGTTGCCGTTCGCGCATCCGCTCTACATCCTGTTTTCTTCCGGAACGACCGGCATCCCCAAATGCATCGTTCATTCGGCCGGCGGAACGCTGATCCAGCATGTCAAGGAAGAACGGCTCCACGCCGGCCTGCTCGACGGAGACCGCTTCTTTTATTTCACCACTTGCGGCTGGATGATGTGGAACTGGCTGGTGTCCGGCCTGGCGTCGGGCGCAACCCTTCTGCTCTATGACGGGTCGCCCTTTTATCCCGACGGCAACGTGCTGTTCGACTTCGCCGACGCCGAGAAAATGACCTATTTCGGGACCTCGGCCAAATTCATCGATTCCGTGCGCAAGGCCGGCCTCAGACCGATCAAAACGCATGATCTTTCCAGCGTGCGCACGATCTCCTCCACCGGCTCGCCACTGTCGCCCGAGGACTTCCGCTTCGTCTATGACGGCATCAAGAAGGACGTGCATCTCGCCTCGATCTCCGGCGGCACCGACATCGTCTCCTGTTTCGTGCTCGGCGTGCCGACCGAACCGGTATGGACCGGAGAGATACAGGGGCCTGGCCTCGGCCTCGCCGTCGATGTCTGGGACGACGACGGCCACCCGTTCAGGCAGGAGAAGGGTGAACTCGTCTGCACCAAGGCGTTTCCGGCAATGCCGATCGGCTTCTGGAACGATCCCGAAGGCAAGAAATACCACGCCGCCTATTTCGAGCGCTTCGACAATGTCTGGTGCCACGGCGACTTCGCCGAATGGACCGCCCATGGCGGCCTGATCATCCATGGCCGCTCCGACGCGACGCTCAACCCGGGCGGAGTGCGGATCGGCACTGCGGAGATCTACAATCAGGTCGAGCAGATGCCGGAAATCCTGGAAGCACTGTGCATCGGCCAGGATTTCGACAACGACGTGCGGGTTGTGCTGTTCGTGCGGCTGGCAGCGGGGGTGCAACTCGACGCGGAGCTGGAAAAACGCATCCGCGCGAAAATCCGCAGCGGCGCGAGCCCCCGCCACGTGCCGGCTAAAATCGTCGCCGTCGCCGATATTCCGCGCACCAAATCGGGCAAGATCACCGAACTTGCGGTGCGCGACATGGTGCATGGCCGCGCTGTCAAGAACAAGGAGGCGCTGGCCAATCCCGAAGCGCTCGAGCTGTTCCGCGACCTGCCGGAACTGGCCGACTGAGCCAACAGGCCGGCAACGCTATTCGACTGGATAGGCCCGGCCGAGCATGGTTAACGAAATATCTCGCTCGAATTTACCTAGATTTCATGAGTGGTACACATTGGTAAATTTTTCGCGGCGCCGGTAAGGTTTTGTTAAGGGCCGGCATCGATAGTCGTGCGTAACTTGAGGGAGAAATCCCGTTCCTCGAAATCCCCAGAGGATCTGAATTCGCTCAAGCCCCGTTGTAACAGCAATCCAATCATTCAAGGCGTCCTGTTGGACGCCTTTTCTTTTGGAGCATCGGACCCAAAAGTGGGCACCGGTTTTGGGAAAATCCGATGCTCAAACGAAAAGATAGAGCATCGGACCCAAAAGTGGGCACCGGTTTTGGGAAAATCCGATGCTCAAACGAAAAGATAGAGCGGCGACACGGGCGACTGAAAGTCCGCCGCTCTAATCGGCGAGCACGCGGGTCGACGGGAAAGCGACTTCGACCAGAGTGCCCTCGCCGGGCGTCGAGTTGATGGTGAACCGGGCCCGGTTCGCCTCGACCATGGCCTTGGTCAGCGGCAGCCCGAGGCCGGTGCCGTCGCCGCGCCCGCGCTTCAGCGCGTTGATCTGCTTGAACGGCTTGAGCGCCTGCTCGATCTCGGACTGGCTCATGCCGATGCCGGTGTCGCGCACGCGCATCACGACGTCGCCGGAGATCTCGTAAGCTGTCGATACGATCACCTGGCCGCCGGCCTGCGTGTAGCGGATGGCATTCGACAGGATGTTCAGCGCGATCTGGCGCACGCTGCGCAGATCGGCCACCACTTCCGGCAGCCGTGAGGCGAAGCTGGAGCGGATGATGACGCGTTCGCGGTTGGCTTGCGGCTGCATCATCGCCACCGTCTCGGCCAGCGTGTCGTTGAGCGACACCGCCTCATAAGCCATCTCCTGCTGGCCGGCCTCGATCTTCGAAATGTCGAGCAGGTCGTTGACCAGGTCGAGCACATGGTTGCCCGACCGGTTGATGTCGCGCAGATAGTCGCGGTAGCGGTCATTGGCGACCGGCCCGAATTTCTCGTCGACCATCAGCTCGGAAAACCCGATGATGGCGTTGAGCGGGGTGCGGATCTCGTGGCTGATGCGGGCGAGGAAGTCGGTCTTCTGCGAGGAGGCGCGCTCGGCCACGGCGCGCGCCTGGGTCAGGTCCTCTTCGGCCCGCTTCCACTGGGTGATGTCGCGCACAACCGCGCAGAAGCCGCTGTCGTTGGGCAAGCTGCCGATGGTCATGAACAGCGGAATGAAACGCCCCTGCGCCTCGCGTCCGATCACCTCGCGGCCGTCGTTGAGCACGCTCGCCACGCCGGGCTCGGACAATCCGTCGAGATAGTCTCGCGCGGCGCGCTGGCTTTCGATCGCGAACAGCGAGACGAAGGGCTTGCCGGTCACCTCGTCGCTGTCGAAACCGAACAGCGCTTCCGCTGGGCGGCTGATCGAGCGGATCGTTCCGTCTCGGCCGATCAGCACGACGCCATCGGTCGCGGTGTCGATGATGGTGCGCATCTCGGCGATGCGTGCCTTGAGCTCGGAAGTGTCCGGGTGCGTCTGGTCGTCGGCGCCATGCAGAATAGCTGCTGCCTCGTCGTCGCCGGAACGGCGCACGACCAGCATCAGCGCCTTGCCGCCACGCCACGGCACCGAGCGGAGAATGGCCTCGATCGGGAACTCCTGACCGTCACGAGTCTTCAGCCGCAATGCGTGATCGGTTCCGTCGGAGGCGCTGTCGTCGTAAGGATCGGCAAACAGCGCGCCGAGGCCACCGGCATCCTCCAGATCGTCGAGCGTGTCATAGCCGGTCAGGCTGAGGAATTCCTCATTCGCATAGTGAAGGTCGTCGCCGGAATGGATGAGCAGGGGCACCGGCAGCTTGCCGAGGATCGAGGTGTCTGGAGCCTTGCTGCCATCTGCGGTCGAAAAAGCCGATGGCACGAAGCCTTCGAGCTTGAGCGGCGGCGCCTGCAGGCGCCGCCGCTCGACCGGCGCCGGCTCCACGTTGCCGGCATCGCCGATGTGATCGGCTGACGAACGGGCTTCGTCGTCATCGGACGGCGCCCAATCCTCGTTGTCTTCTGCGTCACGGAAATCGGCAGCCGTCATGCTGTCGTCGTCTTCGGCGGCGGTCGATCGATCGCCCGTGTCGGTGGGTTCGACTACCTCTTGCGCCGCCTTGTCCGGCTCCGAAGCCGGCGCACCGTCGCTATTGTCGGCGACATAGTCCCGGTCGGCGTAGTCGAGCAGCGAGCCTGAGATGCCGGACACGGTTGTTTCCGGCTGCTCGCCGTCGAGCCTAGCGACATCCTTCTCGTCTTCGACATCGGTTTCGGACGATTCCGCCATAGCCGGTTCCGCCGACATTGCAGCATCGGGCTGTTCGCTCGGGGGATTGTCCTTCTTGAGCCGCTCGCCGATCTCACGGAATGCACTGCGTTCCAGCGTCGACAGGCCTTTGTCGTTGGCCGGCTGCCTGTGCTCGGCCAACCGGATCACCTTGTCGGCAAAGCGCCGCTCCGGCTTCGGCACGATGGTCAGTGCCGGCACCTCGCCCTGGAACGGGTCGGTTTCGTCAGGCGCTTCGGCGACTTCCGGCTCGACGGCTGCGGTGGCCTCGGCATTGGGGACAAGCGCCATGCCGATCGCTTCGGGATCGACCACTGCATCGCTGGTGCGTGCAACGCCGAAGCCGCGAAAACCCTCGAAGGCACGGCTGCGGCCGTAGACAGGCAGCGCCGCCAGGTCGACGGGTATCTTGAAATCGGTGCCGGCAACCGGCCACAGCACCGAGCGGCCGGACCAGGTGTCGCGTCGATCGAGCAGGCCGGCGATCTCGCCGGACGCATCGAGGTCGAAGGTCGCCGCGACGTCCCTGAAGCGCCGGCCGATCACATCGGCGGCAGGCTTGCCGACGAGTTCCGCGAATTCCGGCGACAGCGCACTGAACCTGCCTTCGGCGTCGGTGCGCCAGACGAAACGCAGGGGCGCCGCCGCGCGGTCGATCGAGGGGATGGCACGCGCAGTCGGGGCCCTGATGGCATCCTGTGCGGGACTTTCCGCCGAAGCATCCGCCTCGACACGTCCGGACGCATCCGGTTCCCGCTTTTGCGCCTCATCCTCGCTGGCGCTGAAATACCAATGGTCATGCTGTGGAGGCATTCCGCCGCCCGCTTCCGGACCCTGCTCGGTTGAATCAGGCGCGCTTGAATCAGGTCCGGTCGAATCGGGCCCGATGGAATCGGCAATCTCATGCTCCGCCGACCCCGAAGCATCTTCGCCGGCTGCCGGGACTGTCTGCGCTGCCGCATCCGTCTTCGAGACTGTTGCCGGCGCGCTGTCCTGTCCTGCTTTTGGCCGGACTGCGGCATCAGCCGCCGCCATACCGGTAGCGGTTTCCATCCCAGCGCTGCGCTCGCCAGCAGAGGCCTCTTCGGAGTCAAGCTGGTCCTCGTCGATCACCACCAGCAGGTGCCGCTCGTCCGTCAGCCGGGCGAGGCCGGCCGGATAGGAAGTGGTGCCGCCTGGAACGAGGCGTTTGACGATGCGGTCGCTCTCGTTCGCCACATCGGTCACAAGCGCTGCCAGCGTTTCGGGCAGGATGCCGAGCGCCGAAAAACCGTCGGAAGCGGCCTCGATGGTGCCCTTGGCGTCGACGAAGGCGATGTAATGACCGTCTTCGGTAAAGCCGCTGATGGCCCGTGCGGCGATCTCGGCAGCGCTGCGCGAGCCGGTCTGTGCCGCCGGCACCGCCAGCATGATCGCGTTTTCGCCGTCAGGCATTGTCACCACGCTGGCCAGAAAGCCGACCGCGCGGCTGGTCAGGCCGGTTGCCAGCCGCACCGTGATGGCGCGGTCGCGGCCGATCTGTGGAAAACCGCTTGTCGCCATGATCTGGCGCCTGGCGATCAGGGGCAAGCCTGTCGAGGCGCCGATAATGGCCTCGATGTCGGGGTAGCCGAATACCGCTGCCCCTGATCCGTTGGCCCAGATCACCTGTTCGAGGTCTGCCGACAGAAGGGCGATCGCGTCGCCGGCGGCAAAGCGCTGGCGGACCGCGTCGAGCACGGCGACGTCGAGGAAGGAGTAGTTTTCGGACGGCATGCGCTTTGGGAACCCTCACAGAGCGGCAGTTTTCGGTTAACGCTTTGTTAATAAAAGCCGACGGCGCGAAGGTCCACAAGCCATAGCGTGCAACCGCCGGAATCTCTGGGCTCGTGGTTAATGCTGAGAGAGAAATTGTATGGTGCGCTGCAACAAAGATATTGCAATGCACAAAATTTGCCTTTATATTGCCATCATACATGAACGAGACGGCTTTCTGTCGAAGCCGCTGCCGCTGCAAAGGATGGAATATGTCCAGGACCAAGACCGCTGAAAATGTCGAATTCCCGAGCTTCGACGCTTCCAAAGCCACCGACCAGATCCGCGCTTTCGCCGAAAAGGGCGTCGAGCAGTCGAAAGAGGCCTATGCCAAGCTGAAGACCGGCGCCGAAGAGACCCAGAAGGCTCTGGAGTCGACCTTTGAGACCGCCAAGACCGTTTCCAACGACCTGTCGCTCAAGACCATCGCCGCTCTGCGCGCTAATACCGAAGCCGGCTTTTCGCATTTCGAAGCGCTGATCGGCGCCAAGTCGCTGTCGGAGGTCGTTGAACTGCAGACCGCATTCCTGCGTAAGCGCGTCGAGATGACCGTCGAGCAGGCAAAGGATTTCCAGACCGTCGCCTCCAAGGCGGCCGAGGACGTCTCCAAGCCGATCAAGACCGCCTTCGAGAAGGCGATGAGCGAAATCAAGGCCGCCTAATATTTGCGCATATTTCGAAGATGCAAAAAGGTCGCATTTCTTCGAACAGGATTATGTGAGATATAGTGGTCAAGCGAATACCCGGCGGGTGGAACCTCCTCCCTCTGCTCTCCGGGGTGACCAGCCAGCACCTCCTCCCGCTGGCTCGTAACAGGAAAAGGCCGGCACCTCCTCCCGCCGGCCTTTTTCTTTGCCCGGCGAAATAGGATGTCGATGCCGGAGCGCTCTTTGCCTACAGCGCCGCGCGTCCTCTTGGACGCGCAAAGGACGCTGTAGAACTTTGGATTTTGCGCATGGTCCTTTCCGAAAATCGATTCTGATTTTCGGGGTCATGCGCGGCCAAAAGCCTTGAATTAAACTCCGATAGCCCGTATGGACGCATCGCCGAACGACAGAGCGGGCCCGGAGAATGGGCAGACGTGCCGTTGTAGCTCAGATGGTTAGAGCGCCGGATTGTGGATCCGGAGGTCGCTGGTTCGATCCCAGCCAACGGTACCACTACTTTCCTCAATAAATTAAACCTGCTGGCGGATGGGGTAGGATCGGCGATCCGCCAATTGGCCGCTAATCCGTCGGAAAGCGCGCTAGACTGCCAAAACGCGCGGTTAGCGCGTCGGCGCTGGCCTTCGTTCCAAACAACAAGCCCGCCGCGCACTTCGGCACGGCGGGCGTCAGTCCGAAGAGTTCGTGTCAGTCGTAGACCTTCACAATCTTGCGCGTACCTGGATCGACCAGGACGGTTCGGCCATCGACGACGACGTAGCGGTACTGAACGTCCGGCACCTCGTAAAGCTCGACTGTATCGGGCAGAGCTGTGCCGATGTTGAGCTCCACGCCGAGAAGGCTGACGGATGCCATCGGTTTCTTTTTCACGTATTCGCGGATCACAACGTCCTGCTCGGGTTGAATGATGACGTCCTGAGCGGCGGCGGCGCTGACGCCAACGAGCAGAAGGATGCCTGCCGCGGCCGAAGAAAGTTGCTTTCTCATATTACCTCCAAGCGAACTCCGCTGTGGCGCTTCATTGCTGCCGCGACGGATTGCTCAGCTTGAACGGTGTGGAGCAAATCTTGTTCCACCGGCAGTGCGCGAATCCGCTTACACGAACGCGCGCCCGCTCAAGGCGACAAGCCATCCTGACAGTTATTTCTGGAACGATTGTCGAGACAGAGCGGGCAGGCTCCGTGGTAACATGATAGCAAAAAAGCCAATCAACGGCTGCACTCGGATTGTGGATCCGGAGGTAGGCGGCCGCGCTGCCTATGTGTCAGCCGCAATCGTCGCCTGCAACCATTGTGTGATGGCATCGAAAGCGATCGGTTTGGTCGTGTCGACGTCAAACAGGGGTCCGCGCCGCAGCGGCTCGGCGCGCTTGGCCAGTTCGATCAGTTCGGGGATGTAGCCCGCGCCGGGATGGCCGGCGGGACGCTGGTCGAGCCGTGCGCGATAGCGCTCGGCAAGAACCTCGTCGGGAGCATGACACCAAATTTCGGCGGTCTGCTCGACGCCGGCCCTTCGCAGGTGATCCTCGAGCACCTGGCGCGGCTGGAAGCCGAACCAGGCGTCGACGACAAATATGGTGCCCGCCGGAGCCTCGCCGACGACCGACCAGATGGCTTCGTAACTGGCGCGGCCGAGCGTGCGGTTGAATTCGCGATCGCCGCCGCCAAGCACTTCGAGGAACGGGTTCTTGATCGTATCGAGCGCGAGCAATGGCCAACCCATTCGCTCGGCGATACCGCGCGAGACCGTGCTTTTGCCGCTGGCGGGGATGCCGTTGACGAGCACGGCACGCCGGCCGGGCACGGCACGCTCGCCGGGGTTGAGTCGGGCAGATGGTAAGGACACGGGCGCGACTGCAGCCTTCCTCGCGAGCGCTTGCAGACCGGCGCCGATGACGCCTGCGTCGTCGCCCAGTTGCGCCGGTTCCACCGGGCATTGGTACCACGGAGCCAAGGCGGGAGCCCTGGCAAGCGCCCGGTGGGCCGCTAGGCCGAGTCCGCCGCCGAGCAGGACCAGGTCAGGGTCGAACATGGCCACGGTCGTATCGATTGCCGCACGCAGCGGCCCGGCCCAGGCTTCCAGTATGCCGCGCGCCAAGGGATCGCCGCCCGCACCCCGGGCAAAAAGCTGATCGACCGAAACATCCGGACCGAGGCCTGCCCGCGCGATGTGACGGCCAAGCGCTGTACCTGAGCTGGTGGTTTCAACGCAGCCGCGCCGGCCGCAGACGCACGCTTCGCCTGATATGTCGACGGTGATGTGGCCGAGCTGCCCCGCCGTCCCCTTGCCGCGGACGATCCGCCGGTTCTGGACCACGGCACCGCCAATGCCGGTCCCGATCGTGAACATAACGATGCTTTCACGGCCTCTGGCGGCGCCGAGAGCCATCTCTGCGATCAGTGCCATGTTGCAGTCATTGTCGATCACGACGGGCTTGCCCGCCAGGCTTTCCAGTCGTTGCGCCAGGGAGATCGAAGCGAGGTTGACATAGCCTCCGGACAAGACCGCGCCAAGCCGCGCATCGACGCGTCCGGGGACGCCGATGCCGATGGCCTCAACTTCGGGAGAATCGAGCCGGCGAACCATCTCGGCGATCCGGGAGAGCACAAGCTCCGGGTCCGGCGCGCTTTTCTCGGAAATGCGGTCGAGGATTTCGCCCGTGTCGGAAATACGGGCGGCGCGCAGATTGGTGCCGCCGATATCGATTCCTATGGCGATCGAACTAAGAGGCATGACGTCCCATACGTGTCCGGTTTGAACGCCGAATGGCTAAGCGGCTTTCTGCCTGTTGTTTCCGATCACCGCCTGAAGCTCGCGCAATCTCGACACCGCGATGGTCTTAAGCCTTTCCCGCTGAATGTCACGGTCAAGCGAGATGCAGTCCTTCCACAGCGACCGGCCGGCGATAACGCCTGACGCGCCGTTCCTCATCGCGATCTCGACCTGGCCCAGGAAGGTTGCGTGGTTGACGCCGGCGGAGAGGACCGCCCATGGCACCTCGCCAGCCATGCCGCTGATCCTAGCGCAGGCTTCCGGCGTTCCGGGATAAGGAAGCTTGAGCACCTTTGCCCCGCATTCCAGCGAAATCCGGGTGCCTTCCTCGACAAGCCAGGGGATCTTGGCTGTATAGTCTTCAAGGCTTTCCCCTTCGACCTGGTAGGTCAGGAACTCGACGACCAGCAGGAGGTCCTCCTGCGCGAAGTCGGCGATGCATTGGCGCAGAATGGCGACATTTTGCTCATTCGCCTCAGGCCTATCAGCCCTGAGATAGACCATGATCTTGCCGCCGGTGCCGCCGAGTTCGTGGACGCGGCGCGCGCCGATGCCGGGAACGAGGCGCGACAGGCGGTAGCCGGCGGGCGAGACGTCGAAGCCCGAGGCATCGAGGCCGATGAGCAGAGCTGTATCGCGGCTCAGCACCCCTTCATCGACAACCCGCGGCACTGCGCAGAGCGGGTCGAGCAGCACGCAGGATGCTTGGCTGGCGAGGTATCGCGTGATGTCGGACTTGGTGTCGCCGAGCATGTCGTTGGTGATATTGGCCTGTTCTGCAGGGTCCGCCGCAAGCAAGGTCCGCATGCCGCCGCGCTGGTCACAGGCGATGGCCATGATGGCCCCGTCTGTGCCGCATATCTGCTGATAGCCGCGCAACTCTGCGGTCGTCATCTTTGTCATGGTCTTCTGTCCGATGTTGGCGCCCATTCAACAGGGCGCGGTTCCGTGGAACAAGAAAGGTTTAGTTTTTACCGGCCTGTCGGCAGGAGGTTTTGCCGCTTTGGATGCGCTATCGAACCGAGAAATTCGGCCTGGCCCGCAATTCGTCGAGGAAACGAGCCCACGTTGCGAGTCAGCCGAATTTGCGCGATAACTCCCATCGGTCGCTAGGTCTGTAACACATTGCTGAAAGGAATTGCAACTGCCTGTCCCTCCCGCACAAGATGCAGCCGCATCGCGGACGATGCTGCATACGGTCGCCAAACTGCACTATGAGGCTGACATGTCGCAGGTCGATATCGCGCGGCGGCTTGGTGTCTCCACCGCGACCATATCGCGTCTCCTGCAGCGCGCGAGAGCAGAGGGCATCGTGCGGATTGAGGTTCTCGATCTTGCAACCCCCGAAGGCATCATCACGCAGTTGGTCGAGGGACTCGGACTTCGCGAAGCGGCGGTCATCGAAACGCCGGCAGCCGGTGCGCTGACGGCCCTCGCTGCGCCGCTCGGCGCCTTGCTCAGGCAAGCGGAACTGACGGCCGGCTCGGTGGTCGCCATTGGCTGGGGACGAGCCGTTCGCGAGGTGATCCAGGCAGGCCTGCCGCGCATTCCCGGCATTCTTACCGTCGCTGCCACCGGCGGCATGCAGCAGCAGGCGCCGCATTTTCAGATCAACGAGTTTGTGCGGCTCGCCGCCGAAGAGTTCGGCGGGACGCCGCATTTCATCCATGCGCCCTATCTGCCGTCCACCGAGTTGCGTGAGGTCTTCCTCGGCGATGCAGCCATCCGCGACAGCGTCGCGCTTTGGAACCGGACCGACGTTGCGATCGTCGGCATCGGTCTGCCCCATGCCATCAATCCGCCCGAGGCGAGCGCGGCCACGCTGAGCGAGCAGGCCCTGTTTCATGCGGCGGGGGACGTTATCAGGCATTATTTCGACGCCGAAGGTAACCTTATCCCGTGGGAGGGGGAGGGCCGGATGATCGCAATGTCGCCGGCCCAGCTTCGAGCCGTCCCCTTGGTGGTCGGTGTTGCCGCCTCGCCGGAGAAGGCGACGGCCATCATCGGTGCCGTCCGCGCCAAGCTTATCAACGCCCTGGTAACGGACACGAAGACGGCTCAGGCCATCCTCGAGGCTCTCTTACCCCGATAGTGGTGGGCGCGCGACGATGCGTGACATCGGCACGCCTGATCCAAACCCGGCTCGCGAGCCTGCCGCCGCGAAATCATCAGTTGTGTCGTCAAAGAGTTGGGGCAATAGTCTGCGCGTGAGGGGTTCCGCGGAGCTGACAAATGTTGTCCGGTTTGAAAGCGTTTCGATCCCGGAAATACCAAGTTGCAATTTCTTTCAGCAAAGTGTTACAACCTTGCGGCTAGGCCGCATGCGCGCCGAGCGGCGCTGTTCCCCGCACCTTGCGGAGGCTAGAACGGGACTGCGCATCAGGCTGGTCGTTTCGACTGGCTGATCTAACGACTGGGGGGCGCTCGGGAGGAAAGCTGCCCATAACAGCAAGCAGGCGAATCCGTCTCTCGCCGCCAGCACTTCACATAGCCGGATCAAATTGACAGCCATTTCAAATGTCGATCGCAACGGCAAATCTGCCAACATTATGAGGAGGATGTTATGAAGAAGATTGTTGCCGCCTTGGCGGCTCTCGCCATCTGCGCAACGGCGCTGGTCACGCCCGCTTTGGCGCAGGACAAGAAGTTCACCATTGCGCTCATTCCGGGTCTTACCACCGACGGTTTCTACATCACCATGCGCAAGGGCGCCCAGGCGGCAGCTGATGCCCTTGGCGTGACCCTGGTTTTCCAAGGCGCCCCGGATTTCAATCCGGTAACGCAAGTCCCCGTGCTTGACGCGGTCATCGCCAAGAAGCCGGACGCTATCCTGATCGCGCCGACCGACAAGGTTCAATTGGTCGAGCCGCTGCGCAAGGCCAACGATGCCGGCATTCCGGTGATCACCGTCGACACTTTCATCGGCAGCGGCGTCTACCAGACCGGCGCCGGCGAGGCGGATTTCCCACTGTCCTATATTGCCTCGGACAATATTCTGGGCGGCGAGATCGCCGCGCGGGCATTGGCCAAGGCCATAGGCGACAAGGGCAAGGTTTACGTTTCGAACGTCAAGCCTGGCATTTCGACCACCGACCAGCGTGAAGAGGGCTTCAAGAAAGAGATGGCGGCCAACCATCCCGAGATCACCGTTCTCGAGACCCAGTTCAACGACAACGACGCCAACAAGGCCGCCTCGCAGCTGCAGGCTGTGTTCGCGCGCAATCCCGATCTCGTCGGCGTGTTTGGCGCAAACCTGTTCTCGGCGCTTGGCGCGGCCAATGGCGTCCAGCAGGCCGGGCAGACCGGCACCGTCAAGGTCGTGGCGTTCGACGCGCCGACCAGCATTGTCGACAACATCAACACTGGCCTTGTCGACGTAGCGATTGCCCAGCATCCCGCGGAAATCGGCTATTTCGGTGTCATGTCGGCCTATGCTCATCTGACCGGCCAGTCGATCCCGGTTGCGATCGGCACCGGCTTTACGATCATGGACAAGTCCAACATCGCCGACCCCATCATTTCGAAGTACCTCTATTCCGAATAAGTCCAGTCGGTCTCCTTCCGGCCTGTCGGAAGGAGACCTGCGCCGGGTCCATTTGGCCCTGTTTGACGGAGGCCGCGCTGCGGATCGGAACCATTCATGACTTCAACGTCACCAACCGAAACGCATGTCGCTCCTCAGGCGGATCACGGTGACCCGGCCAGGAGCTGGCTCGCACGCATCGCCGAAGGACGCGCCTGGCTGTTCCTCGCCGGCCTGATCATCTGTTTCGAGGTCTGGTCGAGGCTCTCCTTCGGCGCGACCTTCGTGCTCAACCCGTTCAACGTGCAGTCCATTGCGATATTTGCCGTGGCGCCGTTGCTGCTGGCGACCGGGCAGACTTTCGTTATCATTTCGGGAGGCATCGACCTCTCGCTGGGCTTCATCATGGGGCTCGCGGCCGTCGTCGCGGCTCACGCCACGAATATGGCGGGAGCCGCTATCCCACTGCCACTGGCCATGCTGGCGGGTATTTTAGCCGCCGTGATTGTCGCAGGGGTGCCTGGCGTCATCAACGGCTTGCTGATCTCGCGCCTGAGAGTTCCGCCTTTTATCGGCACGCTTGGCATGTTCGGCGTTGCGCGCGGCGTTGCTTTCCTGCTGGCCGGCGGCACGACCGTGCCGGTCCAGAATTCCTGGTTCGCGCTGCTCGGCAACGGCAGGCTCTACGGTGTGCCCTATCTCGTCATCATCGCCGCCGTCTTCGTTGTCGTGATGCACTACATCCTGAGCCAGACCCGGTTCGGCCAGCACAACTACGCTATTGGCGCCAACGTGCAGGCGGCGCGTCGCGCCGGCATCGACATCAGGGGCCATATCCTGCGCCTCTACGTGCTTTCGGCGATGTGCGCCGGCCTCGGTGGCGCGCTCTATGCAGCGCGCTTCACCGCGGGCGCCGCCCAGGCCGGCGAACCCTTGCTGCTCGACAGCGTCGCAGCCGTGGTGATCGGCGGCGCCAGCCTGTTCGGTGGCTCCGGCACCATCTTCGGGACCGTCGCCGGCGCCTTGGTGATCGCGGTCATTCAATACGGGCTCGTTTTCGTCAATGTCGAGCCGTTCTGGCAGTTCATCGCCGTCGGCCTCGTCATCATTATCTCCGTCCTTATCGACCAGGCGCAGCGCCGGTTCAGTGGAGCTCGCCAGGATGAATAGTTCCGAACAAACCACCCCCCTTCTCGAAGTCCGACACCTTTCCAAGCATTTCGGTGCGGTGCAGGCGCTGAATGATTTCTCCATGGCCGTGCGGCCGGGCGAAGTGGTGGCGCTGGCGGGCGACAACGGCGCCGGCAAGACGACGCTGATCAAGGCGATATCGGGCGTCTTTCAGCCGACCGGCGGTGAAATTCTGTTGAGGGGTCAGCCGGTGACATTTGCGACGCCGCAGGAGGCACGCGAAAAAGGCATCGAGACCATTTACCAAGATCTCGCTCTCGCCGACAATTTGTCCATCGGGGCCAATATCTTCCTCGGCCGTGAACCCATGCGCAAGGCCTTAGGCTTTTTGCCGGTGCTCGATCGCAAGGCCATGGCCGTCGCCGCCAAGCAGACCATGGGACGGCTAGACTTCCATGTCAGCCGGCTCGACGCCCCGGTCAGCAATTTCTCCGGCGGTCAACGGCAGGCTGTCGCCATCGGCCGGGCCGTCTATTGGGACGCGCAGATCCTGATCATGGACGAACCGACCGCGGCCCTCGGCGTACCGGAGCAGCGCAAGGTCATTTCGCTCATCCACCAGCTCAAGGCACAAGGGCGCGGCGTGATCTTCATCTCGCACAATCTGCAGGATATTTTCGCCGTTTCCGACCGCATCGTCGTGCTGCGCCGAGGCGTTCAGGCCGGCGAGCGCAAGATCTCAGAGACCAACCACGACGAAGTCGTCAAGCTCATGGTTGGCGGATAGGCCGAACTTTTCGATTATTGAAACAACGCACTTGCCGAGGAAATCAGCCTCCCGAGTGGCAAGCCGGCAAAGTGGGCCGCCACGGCAATTCTCCGGCGAGAAGCGACCGCGACAGGATCGCTGGCACAGCTACAGTTGCTGCTCAGCACCTCAATGCGCTCGGTCGATTCCCGGCGAAGTATGCTCGGCCCGAGGATGATAGTACGCCATCCAGATGCGCTCGGCGCAGCGGAAAGAAGCAGGATGGCGAGCAGAGTCGACATTGCCTGAGGATGTCACTATATAGCGGCGGCTTTGGCCGCGTGCCCTAGGGGTGCGCAGCGAAGGCGCCGCAAACGTGCCACGTATTATGACACCTATTGTCATACAAATTGACTGGAATTCCGGAAAAAAGCAAGTAGAAACAATGGTGCGATCCGGGACATGATCCCAGCCACGGTGCCAGTCTCCTCAAGAAAATAGAATCTCCTCAAGAATTAGAATGTGCTCCTTGAACCTTCGATTCACGTCAGCTCTGTGGAGCTTGGGCAAGGTCGACTTGCCGGATGACGACGACTCGGTTGGAATGGGGGCGTGCATCTTTTCGGGGATGCCGGCGTTTATGATTACCAACCGGCGCAGCCGCCAGGGAACAGCAGCATGAGCGAACACGCGATCGAGTTCTTGCAAGGGTGGATCGGCGAAAAGGTCCACTGCCAGTCCTCGCTGGACAGGATCGAGGAGCAGGCCGAGACCCTCGCCAGGGAATGCGCCGCCAAGGCGGCTGAAGCCGGCATACCGCTGGAGGATATCCAGGAAGAGGTCGGCGATATTCAGGAGCTTATCGCGTCGAGGCTGGAAGAGGCGGCTGAGGCCGACCAGGACGAAAAGAATTCGGACAAGTCTGCCGAGTGACATGCCGACCCGGCGAAAGGCCGGGAAAAGAAATCTATTTACCAGGCTAAGCCATTTCCACGACCTGTGCGACGCGTGTGGCGCGCGCCACAGTCCTACTTCCGCTGACTCGCCCCGAATTTGACCTTGAGCCATGCCTTCGGCAGCGCCGGCACGAAATTGCCGTCGCGCCCGGTCATGTCGTCATTGGCGACCAGCGCATTGAGGATCGCTTCCTCCACACTTTCGATCACGGCGTCGAAGAACGGGTCGATGTCGGTATCCGGGATAAAATCGGCGCTGGCGATGCGGCCTGACGGCGCGAGTGCCGCCTCGCGGTTGGCGGTCGAAAAGGCCAGGAAAATATCGCCCGAACTGTGATAGCCGAAGCCGCCGGTCATGGCGACGCCGAGCGGCGCCCGGCGAGCCAAGCGCTTCATCTGGTGCGGCATGAACGGCGCATCGGTGGCGACGACCCCGATGATAGAGCCCTTTTCGGCGCGCAGCGTGCTTTCGCGGATCGCCGGTTTCACGAGACCGGGCCCGGCGCGCAGGCCGCGAATAGTGAAATTGCTCCGCTTGCCGAAATTCGCCTGCACGAACGCGCCGACCGTGTAGCGCCGGCCGTGCCAATCGACGATCCGCGATGCCGTGCCGGCGCCTGCCTTGAAACCGAAGGCGATCATGCCGGTGCCGCCGCCGACGCTGCCTTCCTCGATCGATCCTCTGGTCGCGCCATCGAGCGCCGCGTAAACATGCTCTGATCTAAGATGGTGGCCGTTGATGTCGTTCAGGAAGCCGTCATAGGTTTCCGCCGCCACCGGCAGGCCCCAGCCGCTGTCGAGCGCGGCCGGCAGCACGCGCTGCATCCAGCGCAGCGTTGCGTCGCGTGAAACGCCGCAGGAGTGCGTGTTGGTGATGGTGATCGGCAAATTGAAGGCGCCGGTTTCCTCGATGATGTGCGAGCCGGTCAATTCGCCATTGCCGTTCTGGCTGAAGATGCCGGCGAAGACCGGCGTGGCGAGTTCGGCGCGAGGTCTCGGCAGGATGGCGGTCACGCCGGTGCGCACCGGTCCCTTGCCGACCACCAGCGCACCATCGCCCGAAACCAGCGTCGAATAACCGACCGCAACGCCAGCCACATCGGTGATGGCGTTGAACGGTCCGGGCGTGCCGTCAAAACTTATGCCGAAGGCTCGCGCGCGCTGCTTGCCGGAAGGCGTTGTCAGGTGATGATTGTCGGTCATGCGTGCTTAGAAATCATAGGCACTCAGAAATCATTGCCACTCAGAACAGGGAGCCTTGATTGCCAGGCTCCTTGGCTTTGGCGGCCGGCTTCGCAGTTGTTTTCGGCCGTGCGGCACCGCTGGTCGCAACCGCATCGGCGGTCCCGTCGGCAAACTCCAGCGAAAGTGCCATACCCGGCATCACTTCCGCCGCTTGCTTGACCACCGCGCCGCCGGCGTCTTTCACCAAGGCAAAGCCCCGCGCCAGCACCGCCTTGTGCGACAGCGTCGCCAACAGCCGGTCGGCCTGGGTCAGTTTCCCGCGCAAGCGCTCGAGCCGTACGGAAATCACCCGGTCCTGTCGCCGCGACAGCGCCGCCAAGATATCTGCCTGCAATTTCTGCCGCCTCGTGATCGGCGCGGGCGACAGCCGCGCCGCTGTGCGCGAAAACCGCGTTCGCCGCTCGCGCACAATGGCGAAGAACGCGGCTTGCGCGCGGGCGAGGTCGCGGCCGGCCAGCGTGCGGGCCTCGTTCATGCGTCGCGACAGGGTGGCCGGCGTAAGCCGCTGTGCCTGGAGCCGTGCTCGCTTGCGTTGGACGCTGACGGACAGCGCCCGGCCAAGCCGGCTGGTCGCCTCGTCGAAACGCCGGCGCGGCAGCGCCAGCAACTGGTCGGGCGAGGGCAGCGCACGCGCGGCGGCACGGACCGCCTGGCGCTTGCGCTCGAAATTGCGCGATGCCGCGGTCTTGAGCCGCGCGCCAAGGCCGGCAAGCGTCACTTCGAGGTCGGCGCGCACGGGCACGGCGATTTCGGCGGCGCCCGTCGGTGTCGGCGCCCGCACATCCGCTGCCAGGTCGATCAGCGTCCAGTCCGTTTCATGGCCGACGGCGGAGATCACTGGAATGCGCGAGGCGGCGACGGCGCGGGCCAGCCCCTCGTCATTGAACCCCCAAAGGTCCTCCAGGCTGCCGCCGCCGCGCGCCACGATCAACAGGTCCGGGTGCGGAATAATGCCATCCTGCGCCAGCGCGTTGAAGCCGTTGACGGCGGCTGTCACTTCGGCGCCTGCCGTCTCGCCCTGCACCCGCACCGGCCAGACAAGCACATGCAGCGGAAACCGGTCCTTGATCCGGTGGATGATGTCGCGAATGACGGAGCCTGTCGGCGAAGTGACGACGCCGATGACGCGCGGCATGAATGGCAGCAAGCGCTTGCGGCCGGCATCGAACACGCCTTCGGCCTGCAGCCGGCGCTTGCGCTCGTCCAGCAGCGCCATCAGCGCGCCGGCGCCGGCCGGCTCCAGATTGTCGATGACGATCTGGTAGTTGGACTTTCCAGGATAGGTGGTGAGCCGGCCGGTGGCGATCACCTCCATGCCCTCTTCGGGGCGGAACTTCAGCCGGCTCATTGTGGTCTTCCAGACCACGGCGTCGAGCCGTGCGCGGTCGTCCTTCAGGCAGAAATAGGCATGGCCGGAGGAATGCGGCCCGCGATAGCCCGATATTTCGCCACGCACCCGCACATTGCCGAAGACGTCCTCGACCGTGCGCTTCAGCGCGCCGGAAATCTCGCTCACCGTGTATTCGGTGGCGTTGGTGCGTGATTCGGATACTGCGTCGCTCATTGGCCGATTGGGGGGCGGTTGTCCGTCCGCGTCAAGACGGGTGTGTCCGGTGCCGGCCAATTGCGGGGGTTTTTCACCAGCCCGGCGAGATCTGGTTCGGCTTGGTCCGCTTCGTCTTAGAGAAGGCAAATGCCGGGAAGTCGAAGCTTCCCGTATCTTCGCCGAGCGGCACGGAAATATTGTCGAGGCTTTCCGAAATGTGACGGGCCAGCGCGTCGACGATCTCCGGACGCGACGTCTGGCCGCGCATGATGCCGATGCGGCAATCGGGCAGGGCGCCGAACCCGTCGGCGTCGCCCAGAACCCGCATGCCGGGCCGCAGCGCGCATTCCGGCAGCACCGAGATGGCCAGGCCGGAAAGCACCGCGGCGGTGATGACGGTTGCCGAGAAGCTGGTGAACAGGATGCGGTAGTCGCGGTTCTGCCGGTCGAGCACGTCGACCGCAGCCCGCCGCCAGATGCAGTTCGGCCGGCCGAAAGCCATTGGCAACGTGTCCTGCTCATGTGTCGCGTGGTTGGCCGAAGTGACCCACAACAGCGGTTCGCGCCGCACCACTTCCGACTGGCCGTGTGCGTCATTGTGCGTCACCAGCGCCAGATCGAGATTGCCGCGTTTGATGTGATCGACCAGCCCCGGCGTCGGCTCGCAGATCACGGTCAGTTCGACACGTGGATTGGAACGGGCGAAGCGGGCCATGATCTCGGGCAAAAAACGATCGGCATAGTCGTCCGGAGTGCCGATGCGGATCGTGCCTTCGAGCCGCTGGTCGTCGAAGGCGGCCAGCGTTTCCCGATTGAGGAACAGCAGCCGTCTTGCGTAGGAGAGCAGCCTGTCGCCGTCCTCGGTCAGCCTGTTGGTACGCCCGTCCTTTTCGAACAGCGGCTTGCCGATCCGCTCCTCCAGCCGGCGCATCTGCATGGATACCGCCGACTGGGTCCGATGCACCGCTTCCGCCGCGCGGGTGAAGCTGCCGGTGTCGACAATCGTGACGAAGGTCTGCAACTGATCGAGATCGAGTGGCGCTTTCATCGGTCCAATCCATCACTGATGTTGATGCTAAAGATTAGAAACATTCGTTGGATTAATCAATCGAACGATGGCAAATTTACGACTGTCCACATGACGGCATGTGAATCGGGACCGGAACGGCTGCTGTTGCCAGCGCCGATCGCCCGTCTTCGTCCGTTCGAATGAAGGAGACTGACATGGCTACGTTTGATTTCGCCACCGAGACTTCGCGCATCACGTCGCGTCCGGCTATTGCGACGCGCGTGGTCAACACCATCTCCAACGTCTATCGCGCCTGGAAAAACCGCCGCGCCTTCTATCGCCTTGGCGAGATGTCGGACGCCGAACTTGCCGACATCGGCTTGACGCGCGCCGATCTCCACGTCGCCATCGAGGTGCCGTTCGGCCGCGATCCAACCGAGAGGCTTCGCATTATCGCGGCCGATCGCACAGACACGATCGAGGATATTGCCCGCGAGGTGGCCTGATCGCGTTGTTGCGTGCCCCTTCACATGCTTTGCGCGTCTGAAGGGCGTACGGCGCTAGGATTTCGCAGGCTCCCACTCCCTGCCGGTTTCCCCGCCGGCCCGCCTGCACACTGCCCGGTTCTCACAAGGACCGGGCATTTTCTTTGGTCAGCGCTGAAGATCAGATGTCGGCAGCCTCGTCAGGCTACCGCCGATCCATACCTCGCTTGAACTGGTCGAAGATCGATTCGACGCCCTTCTGGTAGTCGTCGCGTTGCTGCGCGCCGGTCTCGAACATCTTGCCGAACAAATCGTCGAACGGATTTCGTGGCCTGCCGCTCGGATTGGCCTGCGGCGGTGGCGCCGGGCGCTGCTGGGGCGCCTGACGCGGCTGAGACTGCTGCGCCTGCTGCGCGCCACCGCCGAACATATCCTGCAGCATCTTGCCGAGAGGATTGTCGCCATAGGGATTGGGCGCCTGCTGCGGTTGGCTTTGCGGCTCCTGGGCGCCGCCACCGAACATGTCCTGCAGCACCTTGCCGAGTGGATTGTCCATCGGACCGGGCTGCGGCGCCGGGCGCTGCTGTGGTGCGGGCGCTTGCGCGCCGCCACCGGCCTGCCGCATCATCTGCTCGATAATCTCGCCGAGCGGATTGCTGCCGCCGCCGAATCCGCCTGCTGCCTGCATCTGATTTGTGGTCTGCTTGAACAGTCCGCCCATCATCATCGAAGCCACGACCGGCAGCATCTGCTGCAGGACCTGCTGGCTGACGCCGCTCGCCTGCGCAGCCTGGCTGGCAACGGCGCGGGACAGCTCCTTCGAGCCGAACAGATGGCCAAGAATGCCGTTGCCTTCATCGACGCCCTGCGACGAGAAAGCCCGGCTTGCGTCCTCGAAATATTTGGCGTGCTGGCCGCTGGCCATTGCCGTCATGAACGCGCCGAGCCCGTAGGGATCGGAGGTGCTGCGCTTCAGCCCCTGTGAAAAGGCCGGCAGCAGCGCCTCGACCGCCGATTGCGCTTGCTGCTGCGAAAGCCCGAACTGTTGGGCCAGGGCCTGCATGCCGTTGCCGTTCTGAGCCTGAGCCAGAATGTCGAACAAGGAAGGCATTGGTTTTCTCCTCCGGGAAGATCCTCCAGGAGAGAGCCTACCGCATCGGCCCGAAAATCGGAATCGATTTTCGGAAAGCACGATGCGGTAGCTTAAAGGGAGTTATGAGGTGTCCTTTGCGCGTCCAATAGGACGCGCAAAGGCTCTAATTCGTTTCAATCACTGATTGAAGCGCCGTTTCCGGAGCTGTCGGCCAAGCGGATAGCAAACGGTTAATACGCATATTCCATGAACACCGGCTCGATCGAGCCGCCCCAGCGCGTATGATAGGCGGAGAGCAGCTCTTCGGCGCTTGTGGTGCCGCGCGCAACCACTTCGTCCAGCGTGCTGAGGAACGAAGTTTCGTCGTAGCCGTCGCGGTTCTTGCGGCCGCGGTTCTTCAGCCCCATGCGCGAGATGACGAGCACGTCGCGGGCAATCTCGCGCAGTGTCGTGTTGCGGAACGGCGCCGAAATGCCCTGTTCCGGCACGGCGTTGCGCATCGCCAGCACCTCTTCATAGTTCCAGCTCGAGGTCAGCGCCTCAGCCGCGTCGAGCGCCGCCGCGTCATAGAGCAGCCCGACCCAGAAGGCCGGCAGCGCGCAGATGCGCCGCCACGGTCCGCCATCGGCGCCGCGCATTTCAAGGAAGCGCTTCAATCGCACGTCGGGGAACAGTGTCGACAGATGGTTCGCCCAATCGCCCATCGTCGGCAGCCCGTCAGGTATCTCGTTGCGAGCCGCACCTGCCATGAACTGGCGGAAGGTGACGTGTGTCATGTCGTGGTAGTGGCCATCGCGGATGACGAAGTACATCGGCACGTCGAGCGCCCATTCGACATAGTCGGCGAAGCCGAAACCGGGCGAGAGGCAGAAGTCGAGCAGGCCCGAGCGCTGGTTGTCGGTGTCGCGCCAGATGTCGCCGCGCCAGCTCTGAAATCCGTTGGGCCGGCCCTCTGTGAACGGCGAGTTGGCGAACAGCGCCGTCGACAGCGGCTGCAGCTTCAGCGACACCTGCATCTTGCGGCGCATGTCGGCCTCGCTCTCGAAATCGAGATTCACCTGGATGGTGCAGGTGCGGTACATCATGTCGAGGCCCTTGGTGCCGACCTTGGGCATGTAGCGCGTCATGATCTCGTAGCGCGACTTCGGCATTTTCGGCGTCTCGGCCAGCGACCATTTCGGACTGCCGCCGAGGCCGAGGAAGCGGATGCCCATCGGCTCGGCGATCTCGCGCACCTGCGCCAGATGCGCATTGCCTTCGCGGCAGGTCTGGTGGATCGTCTCCAGCGGCGCGCCGGACAGTTCGAACTGGCCGCCGGGCTCCAGCGAGATCGCGCCCTGGCCGGTCGGCTCGACCAGGCCGATGATGCGACCGGCATCCATGATCGGATCCCAACCGAGTTTTTCCTGCATGCCTTCGAGAATGGCGCGGATGCCGTGCTCGCCGCCATAGGTCACCGGCGCGTTGCCGTCGACATAGAACGGGAACTTCTCGTGTTCGGTGCCGATGCGCCATTTGTCGCGCGGCTTGTTGCCTTCAGCCAGATGCTCGACAAGCTCGTCGACGCCTTCGATCGGCCGGAAATCGGTTGTGTCGCGCGCCATTACAAGTCCTCTGCAGGCGGTCGGGCGACCGCCGGCGCTAAATGGACGAAATGTCAGTAGGCGATCAAGCGAAAAATCCTGAGCCACAGGTCAACCGGATTGATCACCAATCCCCGATTGTCGCCTGTATCACCGCCAGTGCCGCCACCGCAGCCGTGTCGGCGCGCAGGATGCGCGGACCGAGCGGAATGGCGGTGACGAAAGGCAGCCCCCTCAGCATTCTTCGTTCCTCGTCGGAAAACCCGCCCTCGGGCCCAACCAGCAGCCCGAACTTCTTCTCCCGCACCGCTTGCAGCGCGGGCAGGGGATTGTTGGTGGAGGCATCCTCGTCGCAGAAGATCAGCCGCCGCTCCTTGTCCCAACCGGCCAGCAGGCGTTCGAATTTTTCCGCCTCGCGCAGATCCGGCACCGCCAGGATGCCGCATTGTTCGGCGGCCTCGACGACATTGGCGCGCAGGCGTTCGATGCCGGGCTTTGCCACTTGCGTGTGCTGGGTGATGACCGGCTGCAGGACGCCGGCGCCCATCTCGACCGCCTTCTGCACGAGATAATCGAGCCGCCCCTGCTTTATCGGCGCAAAGCAATAGACGAGATCGGGCAGCGGCGGCTGCGGCCGCTGCAAGGCCAGCACCTTCAGCCGCACCGCCTTTTTGGCTTTGGCGGCGATTGCCGCCGACCATTCGCCGTCGCGGCCGTTGAACAACAGGATTTCGGCACCTTCGCCAAGCCGCAGCACATGCATCAGGTAGTGGCCCTGCTGCGGATTCGCATCGAACTCGATATCCGGTCCGAGGTCGTCCGGCACGAACAGCCGCTGCATTTTGTAATTGGCGCGCATCGCCGAGGAATGGGCGAGCCGGCTCTTGGCGTCAAGTCTCGGCCGAGGGATGCCAGACCGGTTTGTAGCCTTGCCTCAGCACGGAAACGGTGGTTGGCGGCGTGAGTAGGCGGATTGGGCGGCCGGCAAAGCCGCCGAACCTCATCGGATCGCCATAGCCTGCGAACGACCAGCGCAACGCCTTGCCGCCGCGCATCGCATAGGCGTTGCCCCCTTCCGCAATCATGGCGCCGTCCGGCAACCCGGCAAGCTCTTCTGCGGATACGACCGGTGCCTGCCCACCTGCCGCCAGCCGCTCCTTATGCAGCCGCTTATCGACCTGCGGTGCGTGCGGCTCGGCAATGCCGTAGGCCACGCCGAAGCGCTGGACGAAGTCGCTCGCCCGCTCGCGCCGGCAGAAGAAGCAAGGCCGATGCCCGGCCGAGAGCGCGGTCACCTCGTCCAGGAAAAACAATTCGGTCCAGCCAGCCTTGCCACCCAACTGGTCGTCGCTTTGCCTGTTTCGGCCCATCGGCTCGCGCCGCACATCGCGAAATTCGCAGACGCAGATGATCCAGGCATGCAGCGCCCAGCGCTTTTTCAGCAGCGACTTCGTTTCGGGGTCATGGATGATACCGCGATTGCCCATGAACAGGCCGCGCTCCGGCACGGCGTGGATGACGCCGAACGGGTCGACCCGATTCTGCAGTGGCATAGGTTTCTCCCAGAATGCGCATCTTGGCTAAAACGATGACGGCATGATATCGCTCCTCGCATCATTTTTATGTCAGCAGGTTTTCGATGCGGGTGCTGGTCGTCCAGAATTTCGACAGTGAGGGCCTTGGCCAGATCGGCGCAGCGCTTGTTGAGGCGGGCGCCGACATCGACCTGCGCCGGCCCTATCGTGGCGAGACGCTGCCGCAGGACAGCGATACGCACGACGCCATGGTCGTGCTCGGCGGCGCCCAGAATGCGCTAGACGACGAGATTTGCCCGTATTTCCCTGAACTGCTCGACCTGACGCGCGATTTTGCGAACAAGGATCGCGCCGTGCTCGGTATCTGCCTTGGCAGCCAGCTGGTCGCGCGCGCCTTCGGCGGCGAGAACCGGATCGGCGGCGCCTCGGAATTCGGCTGGCACAAGGTCTCGCTCACTGAGGCGGCGAAGGCCGATCCGGTGCTCGCAGCGCTTCCTGAAAATTTCCCCATCTTCGAATGGCACGACGACACCTTTGTCTTGCCAGAAGATGCCGTGCGGCTCGCCGGCAACGAAATCGCCGAGAACCAGGGGTTTCGCATCGGCCGCGCCGTGTATGGCTTTCAGTTCCATTTCGAGGCGGACCGGCCGATGGTCCGCGACTGGAGCACATCCTTCGCATCGCTCATTGCCGAACGGCATCCAGACTGGAGCGACCGGCTCGATGACGAAATGGCCCGCAGCGGACCGGATGCCGATGCCGCTGGGCTGGCCATCGCCCGCGCCTGGGTGGCGACGATCTGACGGCTGTCGGTCCCGGCGTTGCATATTTGGCACGCTGGCAAGAATCCGCTGTGGACAGCTTGTTTCGTCCTTGGCTTGTGGCCGCCCGCCACCCTAGAAGGCACGCGCTCTGCATCTTCCGTGCAACGCGATGAACCCTTTGTCTCACTCGCGCGACACATCGCCGATACAGAAACTGGCTAGAAGCGCGAAATCGTCGAAACTTTAAGACGTATTTCCGTTTCAACCCATTGGTAACCCGCCTCGTGCACAGATGCAGAAAGCTCAACTAGAGATGACGTCCGTGAAAGCAGCGCTTCTGTCCTTTGTCATGTTGTCGGCCATAGTGTTGTGCGGCTTCGGCACCTATGCCGGCGACGCAGCCAACAACCACAACGCCGTCGACGGCTACGGCGTCACCGCCGCGCTTCGCTAAAACAAAGCCTTGAGGCGCGACGCGCTTTAAGCCCTCTCGCCTGACACCACCAGGATACGCTTGTCGGCGCCGTCGACGACCAGCGCGCTGAGGTTTCCCGTCTGGTAGGCGAGCGTGTCGATATTGACGCGGTTAACCATCACTTCGGCCTCCGGCACCGGCGTGTGGCCATGCACCACGATCTTCGGATGCAGGCCGGAATGGTTGTGGAAGACATCGCGGATCCAGATCAGGTCCTGCGTGCTCTGACTTTCCAGCGCAATGCCTGGCCGGATGCCGGCATGGCAGAAGAAGAAGTCGCCGAACGTCAGTGAAAACGGCAGCGACTGCAGGAAGTCGACATGGCTTTTCGGCACGGCCTCGACCAGTGCTGCATGGCCTTGCCGCAGTGCCGCCTCGGACCTGCCAAACCACGCGCCGCCGCCTTCATTGATCGCCACGCCATAGGATTGCGCGGTTTGGATGCCGCCATAGCGCATGAAAAGCCCGTCCGCATTGGGGGCATCGAGAAAGTCGAGAAAGCCGATGTCGTGGTTGCCGGCGAGCATCAGGTGGCGCGGGTCGCGCTTCCGCACTTCGATCAGGAAATCAATGACGCCCTTGGAGTCCGGGCCGCGGTCGACATAGTCGCCGAGATGGATGACACGCCAGTCGGCCGGCCGCGCCTGGCGGATCTCGGCCGTAATCCGTCGGTACATGGCGACCAGCAGGTCGAGCCGGCCATGCACGTCGCCGACCGCATAAATGCGCATGCCTTCCGGTCCGCGCGCGTCGAGAAAGTGGATACCGGGGGTGGTCAATGCGTCCATCTCCGTGATCATGCCGTCACGGGCGTCTAACGCCGAAGCTGATCCTTGCCCATGTCGGTTACCAGACGCTTTCCGCACAGTGCCAGCGTTATGTCCATCTCTTTGCGAATGATTTCCAAGGTTTTGGTAACCCCATCCTTGCCGAGTGCGCCGAGGCCGTAGAGGAAAGGCCGGCCGATATAGGTGCCCTTGGCGCCGAGACACAGCGCCTTCAGCACGTCCTGGCCCGAGCGGATGCCGCCATCCATATGCACCTCGATCGTGTCGCCGACCGCGTCGGCGATCTCTTCCAACACCTCGATCGACGACGGCGCACCGTCGAGCTGGCGTCCGCCATGATTGGAGACGATGATCGCGTCGGCGCCGGTCTTGGCCGCCATCAGCGCGTCTTCCTTGTCGAGGATGCCCTTCAGGATCAGCTTGCCGCCCCAGCGTTCCTTGATCCAGGCAACGTCCTTCCACGACAGATGCGGATCGAATTGCTCCGTCGTCCATGAGGACAGCGAGGTGAGGTCGCCGACGCCCTTGGCGTGGCCGACGATGTTGCGGAAGGTCCGGCGCTGGGTACCGGCCATGCCGACGCACCAGCCCGGCCTGGTCGCCATCTGCCAGATGTGTTTCGGCGTGAAGCGCGGCGGCGCCGACAGCCCGTTGCGGATATCCTTATGGCGCTGGCCGAGGATCTGCAGATCGAGCGTCAGCACCAGCGCCGAGCATTTCGCCGCCTTCGCCCTGTCGATGAGATCGAAGACGAAATCCTTATCGCGGAGCACATAGAGCTGGAACCAGAACGGCTTCTTGGTCACCGATGCGACATCCTCGATCGAGCAGATGCTCATCGTCGACAGCGTGAACGGAACGCCGAATTCCTCCGCCGCCTGCGCCGCCAGCATCTCGCCGTCGGCGTGCTGCATGCCGGTCATGCCGGTCGGCGCTAGCGCCACCGGCATCGCCACCTTCTCGCCGATCATGGTCGATTCCAGCGAGCGGTTACTCATGTCGACCAGCACGCGCTGGCGGAATTTGATCTTTTGGAAATCCTCCTCATTGGCCCGGTAGGTGCTTTCGGTCCATCCACCGGAATCGGCGTAGTCGAAGAACATCTTCGGCACGCGACGGCGCGCCAAGTCCTTGAGATCGGCGATGGTGAGGATCATGCTCATGGGCTTCCCGCTGGTTGTTCGTTAATTCGTCGTTGTTGATTTTTCTTAGCCGGCGCTCACGAGCGTTTTCTTGACGGCTCGCTGTCGCCGGCCTCTGAGCGCTGCATCAGTCTCAGCCGAGACACACGCTGCCAGTCGCCGCTCCGCTCGGCCTCGGCCATGGTGCGTTCGACATGGGTGATGTGGTCCATCGCCGCCTGCCGTGCGGCCGCCGGATCGCCGGCCTTGACCGCCGCGTAGATCGCCCGGTGCTGCGAAAGCAGCGCTTCGCGCGCGCCCGGCACGTTGAACACCAAGAGCCGGTTCTGGAAGACCCCCTCCGACAGCAGCCGGTAGCACGAGCGCAGCGTGTGCAGGAGGATGATGTTGTGCGCGCATTCGCAGATCGCGTGGTGGAACTCGACGTCGATTTCCGCCTCGTCGTCGAAATTGCCGGTCCGGTGCGCCTCGTCCATGCGCGCCATGATGCGGTCGAGCAACGCCAGATCGTCGGATGTTGCGCGCCGCGCCGCGTATTCGGCCGCCACCGCTTCGATCTCGCGGCGGTATTCCAGATAGTCGGTCGCCGCCTTGCGGTGCATGGAGATCAGGTCCGTCACCGGCTTGGTGAACAGCTGGCCGATGACGTCGGCGACATGGGTGCCGCCGCCAGGCCGCGTCGTCAAAAGCCCGCGCCCGTCCAGCGCTTTCAGTGCATCGCGCAGGATCGGCCGCGACACCTCGAACCGGCGTGCCAGCTCGCGCTCGCCCGGCAGCCTGTCGCCGGTGCGCAGAACGCCTTCGAGGATCAGGCTCTCGATCTGCTGCACCACCTCGTCGGCGGTGCGGGAATGCTCGATCCTGGAGAAAATGTCGCTCAACGGGGATGCCTGGGGATTGAACCGCTGTCGTGCAGGATAAAGCCAGTGTCAGCAACTGGTCAAATTATTTATCCAATTCGTCGGTTTGGCCGGGTCCAACGCCGTCGCGGCACATCGCTTGCGGCTAACTTTGTCGTTTGCGTCCCCCGGCAATTGGCTCTAGAGGGACGCGATTGCACCAGGCCCGGGGGACCAGCCGTGGCAGATGACCCGTCCAATCTCGAATTTCAGCCGCGCGTGGAGGGCAGCGTCATGGGCTTTCCGGCACATGAGGGACGGCCTGGCGCGCTCGGCGAGGTTCACGCCCGTCCGCATCCGCTGGTCGAGAAACCACGCGTGCTGGTGCAGCTTTCGTTCATGACTGAAGCTGGGTCCGGCGTCGACCAGGCCGTGCTTTCCGAATTGTCGCGGCGCCTCGGCATTGCCGCGCCTGACCCTCATGCCCGCCACCACGCGATGAAGTGGGGCAAGGGCTCGCTGCGCTGGGAACGGCATACGGAATTCTCCACCTATCTGTGGGAAGGACCGCTGTCCGAGAGCGGCCAGCGCCAGGAAGATTCGCCCTTCGGCCACGGGTTTTCGCCGCCGGGTACGGTGATTTCCGGCATCAGGCTCGAAATCCGCAAATGGACGCAGGCGAGCGAAAAGCTGATCGCCAGCTTCGACCCAACCAGCATGTGCTATTCGCTGGTCGAGCGTGGCAACGCCGCTATCGTCACCGATTTCCGCCAGGACGGCGACGGCATGACCCGCATGCTGGTGCTCGACCGCGGCCTGACGCCGGCACGCACCGGCGCGCTGGCGCAGCGGCTGATCGATATCGAAACCTACCGCACGCTGGCCATGCTTGGCCTGCCGCTGGCGCTGATGCTGTCCGGTCGCGCGCGCCGCATTGAGGACAGGCTAGCGCAGACCACACTGGAAATGAAAGTCGCCGAAACCCGCGACAACCAGACGCTGCTTGCCGACCTGACCGAGCTTGCCGCCGAGCTGGAGGCTGATGCAGCCTCCAGCCTCTATCGCTTCGGCGCCAGCCGCGCCTATGACGGCATCGTCCGCGAACGGCTGGAGGCGCTGGAGGAGGAGGCGGTGCCCGGCTACGACACCTGGGGCGGTTTCCTGCAGCGCCGCGTCGCCCCCGCCATGCGCACCTGCCGTTCGGTCGAGGAGCGTCAGGCCAATCTGTCGACGAAGCTCACCCGCGCCACCACGCTGCTGCGCACCTGGGTCGACGTCGAGGTCGAGAAGCAGAACCGCGATCTGCTGGCGTCGATGAACAACCGCGCCCGCCTGCAACTGCGGCTGCAGCAGACGGTGGAAGGGCTCTCGGTCGCCGCCGTCTCCTACTACGTCGTCGGCCTCATCAGCTACGTCGCCAAGGGCGCCTCGATCTTCGGCCACGCCTTCGCGCCCGAGGTCGTCACCGCCGCCTCGGTGCCGCTCGCCATCCTGCTGGTCTGGTGGGGCGTGCGCCGTGTGCGCCGCCTGCACTCCGAACCCGCCAAGCAGGCGGGCGAGTAGGACCGGGTCACCCTCCCGGTCCAAACACCCATAAGGGGGAGGATGAAATCTCAGCGGCAGATTGCCGATGCGGAAGACGGTCCCGGTGTCGGCGCTCGATTTCGGCCCAAGCAGGAATTGCAACAGGCGCCTCCTGCTGGTAAAAGATTTTTACCAGTCGATCGAAGGAGACTGTCGATGTCCGGCCTGCTGATGCCGAAGCCAGACGACGCCACGATGCGCCGGCGCGACGAGATTGTCGCCGATATGCGCATCATCGTGCCGGGCGAAGGCGTCGTCGACGCTGCCAATTCGATGCGTGCCTTCGAGAGCGACGGCCTCACCGCCTACCGGCAATTGCCGCTGGTCGTGGTGCTGCCCGAAACGGTGGCGCAAGTTTCGCGCGTGCTGAAATATTGCAACGACCGCAACATCCGCGTCGTGCCGCGCGGTTCCGGCACATCTTTGTCCGGCGGCGCGCTGCCGCTCGAAGACGCCGTGCTTTTGGTCATGAGCCGGTTCAACCGCATCCTCGAGATCGATTTTCCCAACCGCATCGTCGTCGCCCAGCCGGGCGTCACCAATCTCGGCATCACCACCGCCGTCGAGCAGGAGGGCTTTTACTACGCCCCCGATCCATCCTCCCAGATCGCCTGCTCGATCGGCGGCAATGTCGCGGAGAATTCCGGCGGCGTGCATTGCCTCAAATACGGCCTCACCGCCAACAACGTGCTCGGTATCGAGATGGTGCTGATGGACGGCGAGGTGGTGCGGCTCGGCGGCAAGCATCTCGACGCGGAAGGCTACGACCTGCTCGGGGTCATGACCGGTTCCGAGGGCCTTCTCGGCGTCGTCACCGAGGTCACCGTGCGCATCCTGAAGAAGCCGGAGACGGCGCGCGCGCTTTTGATCGGCTTCCCGACCAGCGAGCAGGGCGGCCAATGCGTCGCCGACATCATTGGCGCCGGCATCATCCCGGGTGGCATGGAGATGATGGACCGCCCGGCGATTCATGCGGCCGAAGATTTCGTCCATGCCGGCTATCCCCTGGATGTCGAGGCGCTGCTGATCGTCGAGCTCGACGGGCCGGGCGTCGAGGTCGATCACCTGATCGGCCTTGTCGAAGCCATCGCCTATAGGAACGGCTCGACCACATGCCGCATCTCGCAATCGGAGCAGGAGCGGCTGAGCTTCTGGGCCGGCCGCAAGGCTGCCTTTCCGGCGGTCGGCCGCATTTCGCCCGACTATTACTGCATGGACGGCACCATCCCGCGCAAGGAACTGCCGCGCGTGCTGCGCGGCATGCGCGAACTGTCGGAGAAATACGGGCTCGGCGTCGCCAATGTCTTCCATGCCGGCGACGGCAATCTGCATCCGCTCATCCTCTATGACGCCAATATGCCGGGCGAGCTCGACAAGGCGGAAAGTTTCGGCGCCGACATCCTGCGGCTCTGCGTCAAGGTCGGCGGCGTGCTGACCGGCGAGCACGGGGTGGGGGTGGAGAAGCGCGACCTGATGCCGGAAATGTTCAACCAGATCGACCTCGACCAGCAGATGCGGGTCAAATGCGCGTTCGACCCCAATCATCTGCTCAACCCGGGCAAGGTGTTTCCGCAGTTGCGCCGTTGCGCCGAGCTCGGACGCATGCACGTGCATCGCGGGCAGGCGGCGTTTCCGGACATTCCGAGGTTTTGATGGTAGCGTCGCGGAATGGCGGTTCCTCGCCCCCGCAAAGCCGGGGAGAGGTGGGGGGGGGGGGGGGGGGGGGGGGGGGGGGGGGGGGGGGGGGGGGGCGCCGCGCGCCGCCCCCCCCCCCGACGAGGGGGGGGGGGGGGGGGGGGGGGGGGGGGGCGGGGGAA
>NZ_JBVVQU010000041.1:0-10658 GCF_055811555.1 Mesorhizobium sp. WSM4813 | reverse complement strand
TCCCTCCGCCCTGTTTGGGGGGGGGGGGGGGGGGCCGGGGCCCCCCCCCCCCCCCCCGCCCGCGCGCGGGGCCGCGCCCCCCCCCCCCCCCCCCCCCCCCCACGGAGAGGGGGTCTGCGGCCGACGTGCCAAGCCGCCGCTCGCCTCAAAGGATCGCGCGTGCTCGTGAGCTTCGGCATGGCGACAATCCGATGGAAGCAACCCTGTGGAACGAACTGAAAGCCAAAAGGCTTGGTGGATATAAATTCGTGCGGCAGATGCCGATCGGGCCGTATTTCGCCGACTTCGCCTGCCGAAGCGAAAAGCTGGTCGTTGAACTGGACGGAAGTCAGCATGCCGCGAGTTCCTATGACATGCGTGGCGAAGGGTTCTCGGTAGTGCGGTTCTGGCACGTCGACGTAGTCAAGAGCCGGACAGGCGTTTGCAAGACCGTTCTTGCGGCGCTGGAAGGGCGATTGGCCGAAGACGTGATCGCCTCGGACCTGAGGTTCGTTTTTGCGGCCAAGAAGGTTGGAGGTGGCGCTCTATGATTGCCCCCTCTCCGTCTCGGGCTTCGCCCGAGCCACCCCTCCCCCGCGTTGCGGGGGCGAGGAACCAGAGATAGCCATGACCACCTTCACCCCCGCCACCGCAGCCGAAGTCCTCTCCACCGTCCAGTGGGCGGCTTCGGAAGAATCGTCGCTGGAAATCCTCGGCCATGGTTCCAAGCGCTGCATCGGCCGTCCGCTGCAGACCGAACATACGCTCGACCTGTCGAAACTGTCCGGTGTCACGCTCTACGAGCCGGCCGAACTGGTGCTGTCGGCCAAAGCCGGCACGCCGCTCGCCGACATCGAAAGCCTGCTTGCCGAAAACGGCCAGCAGCTGGCCTTCGAGCCGCTGGACTATGGCCCGCTGCTCGGCGGCGAAAGGGGAAAAGGCACGATCGGCGGCGTGCTGGCCGCGAACCTTTGCGGCCCGCGCCGGCTGAAGGCGGGGGCGGCACGCGACCATATTCTTGGCATAGCAGCGGTTTCGGGCCGCGGCGAGGCCTTCAAGTCCGGCGGCCGCGTGGTCAAGAACGTCACCGGCTACGACCTGTCGAAACTCATGGCCAACAGCTGGGGCACGCTGGCCGTGCTCACCGACGTCACCTTCAAGGTGCTGCCATCAGCCGAGACCGAAGTCACGCTCGCCGTCCGTGGCCTGCTCGACGACCATGCCGCGGCGGCCATGGCGCTGGCGCTCGGCTCCAGCGCCGAAGTGTCGAGTGCTGCGCATCTTCCCGAACGCGTTGCTGCACGGGTCGCCGGCGGCAGCCTCGGCAATGCCGCAGCGACATTGCTGCGCGTCGAGGGGTTCGGGCCGTCGGTCGCCTACCGCATCGCCGCGCTGAAAGACCTGCTCGGAAATGCCGGCCCGCTCGATGAAATTTCGGGCGAGATCTCGCATTCTGTTTGGCGCGATATCAGAGATTGTTTGCCGTTTGCCGACGGCCTGGAAAAGCCGGTGTGGCGTGTGTCGATGGCGCCGGCGCAAGGCCACCAGATGGTGCTAGCGCTGCGCATGCAGGCGGCCGTCGATGCGTTTTATGACTGGCAGGGCGGACTGATCTGGCTGCGCATGGAGCATGGCGATCCCGAAGCCGATCTTCTGCGCGGCCTGGTGAGACAGTATGGCGGCGGCCATGCGACGCTGGTGCGCGCCGCGCCTTCGCATCGCGCCGCTGTGCCGGTGTTTGAGCCGCAGGCGCCCCAACTGGCAGCACTGTCGGCGCGGCTCAAAGCCGAAGTCGATCCTAAGAATATCCTCAATCCCGGCCGTATGGCGCCGGCTGCAAGCTCTGCTACTCTTGGCACGGCAACCGAGGGAGCAGCATTATGAGCGACATCAATCCGAGCCCGACCGATTCAGGTAAACCTGCGCCGCGCCAGACCGACCGCTGGCTGGAGCCGGGTACGACCAACGCGCTGGTCATCTACATCCTCTATCTCGCCAGCCTCGTCATCGGCGTCAGCGGTATTGTCGGCATCGTGCTGGCCTATATCAACCGCGGCAAAGCAGGCGGCTTCGTCGAAAGCCACTACACATTCCTGATCCGCACCTTCTGGATCGGCCTGCTTTATGCCCTGATTTCGGTTGTGCTGATGATGGTGGCGATAGGCGTCGTGCTGATGTTCGCCGTCGCTGTCTGGTTCATCGCCCGCTGCATTCTCGGCTTGCAGGCGCTGCAGCGCGGCGAGCCGGTTAAAGACCCGGAAAGCTGGTTCCTCGGACTTTAGAGCATGATCTCGCACCGAAGGTCAGCGTAGCAAAAAGTGGGAACCGGTTTTCGCTGGAGATCATGCTCAAACGGTAAGGACTCTTTGCGTGCAGACCAACTTCTCAGCTGCCCAGCTTGCCGATCCGCATGTCGCGGAATCGGAAAAGATCCTGCGCAAATGTGTGCATTGTGGCTTCTGCACGGCTACCTGTCCGACCTACGTGACATTAGGCAACGAGCTGGACTCGCCGCGCGGGCGGATCTACCTGATCAAGGATATGCTGGAGGACGGTCGCCCCGCCGACAAGGAGATCGTCACCCATATCGACCGCTGCCTGTCCTGCCTCGCCTGCATGACAACCTGCCCGTCCGGCGTCAACTACATGCATCTGGTCGACCATGCCCGCGCCCATATCGAGGAGACCTACAAGCGCCCGCTGCCCGATC
Organism: Mesorhizobium sp. WSM4813; assembly: GCF_055811555.1. Classification (NCBI taxonomy): domain Bacteria; kingdom Pseudomonadati; phylum Pseudomonadota; class Alphaproteobacteria; order Hyphomicrobiales; family Phyllobacteriaceae; genus Mesorhizobium; species Mesorhizobium sp. WSM4813. Next base: position 7,969 of record NZ_JBVVQU010000041.1, on the reverse strand, counting down.
GGCTGACGCGCGCCATGCTGGCTTTTGTCCTGCCTTATCCCTCGCGGTTTCGCGCCGCGCTCAAGCTGGCGAGGCTCGGCCAGCCGTTCGCCGGAATGTTCGAAAAGATCCCGGCGCTAAAGCCGTTGGGCGCGATGCTCAATCTCACCCCGACGTCGGTTCCCGCGGCCTCGCCAATGGCTTCGCCGGGCACCCATGCCGCGCAGGGCACGAGAAAAGGCCGCGTCGCCATTCTCACCGGCTGCGCACAATCCGTGCTCGATCCCGCTATCAACGACACGACGATCGCGCTGCTGACGCGGTTGGGCGTCGAGGTCGTGGTTCCCGAGGGTGAGGGCTGCTGCGGCGCGCTGGTGCATCACATGGGCCGCGAGGAGGCAGCCCTTGCCTCGGCCAGGCGCAATGTCGACGCCTGGACGCACGCCATCGACCAGGGCGGGCTGGATGCCATCGTCATCACCGCGTCGGGCTGCGGCACCACCATCAAGGACTACGGCTTCATGCTGCGCCTCGATCCGGCCTATGCCGACAAGGCGGCGGGGGTGTCGGCGGTGGCCAAGGACATCACCGAATATCTGGCAACCCTCGATCTGCCCGAGCCGGTGCGCAAGCCCGGCACCATCGTCGCCTATCACTCCGCCTGCTCGATGCAACACGGCCAAAAAATCACCCGCCAGCCCAAGGAGCTTCTGGCCAAGGCCGGTTTCGTCGTGCGCGAGCCGCGCGAAGGGCATCTGTGCTGCGGCTCGGCCGGCACCTACAATATCCTGCAGTCCGAGATTTCGGCCCAGCTGCGTGACCGCAAGGTCAGGAATATCGAGGCGACGGGTGCTGAAATTATCGCCACCGGCAACATCGGCTGCATCACCCAGATTGCGTCCGCCGCGAAGCTGCCGGTGGTGCACACGATAAAACTGCTCGACTGGGCCTATGGCGGGCCGAGGCCGGAAGGCGTTCCGGACAACAGGGCAGTCGTGGCAGCGGAGTGATGGGACTCCGGACTGCTCTCACTCCGCAGCGAGCTTGTCCACCACACCGTAGGCCGCGTGGTAGCGTGCGCGTTGGCGGCTGAGCGCCACCATCGTGTTGCGCAAAAGAATCGCCACAGTGATCGGGCCGACGCCGCCCGGCACCGGCGTGATCCAGGACGCGACATGCTTGACGCTCTCGGCGTCGACGTCGCCGACGATGCGGCTCTCGCCGTCCGGTCCTGTCTCGGCATTGATGCCGATGTCGATGACGGCGGCACCCGGCTTGACCATGTCGGCCTTGATCAGCCGCGGCTTGCCGACGGCTACGAACAGCGCATCGGCACGCCGCGCGTGCGCTGCCACCGAGCGCGTCATGTGATGGCAGACCGTCACCGTCGCGCCCTCGCTCATCAACAGGAAGGCGATCGGCTTGCCGACGATCTCGGAGTGGCCGACGATGACGACCTCGAGCCCCTTCAGATCGAGGCCGGTCTCCTTCAGCAGTTCGACCGAAGCGGCCGCCGTGCACGGTGCGAGGTCTAGCTGGTTGTAGACGATGTTGCCGATCGAAGCTGGGTGCATGCCCTCGACGTCCTTGAGCGGATGCACCGCCGCCTGCAGCGTCTTGATCGGGATATGCACCGGCACCGGCCGCTGGATGATGATACCGGTGACGCGCGGATCGGCATTAAGACCGTGGATCGCTGCTTCGAGTTCGCCGGCGGTGATGTCGGCGGGAAATCGTCTTTCCTCGAAACCGATACCGGCCAATGCCGCCTTGGCGCGCTGGTTGCGCACATAGACATCGACCGCAGCTGTGTCGCCGACGGTAATCGATATCAGTTTGGGCGGAAAACCTTCGGCGGTGGCGATCGCCGCATCCTCGCGCACCGAGGCGATGATCCGTTGGGCGACCGGGCCACCTTTGAGATAGCGGCTATCATCGGACAGGGACATGGAGATGGGCCTTTGTATGGAAGCGTTGCAGCCGACATAGCAAAATAACGAGAAGAATGGCAGCGAGAATGCGAACCGCCATACCTCTGGCGCGACGTCAAACCCGACCCTGCCAAATCTATGCTATCCGTCCTAGAAACAGAAAGGGCAGCGCGGTTGCCGCGCTGCCCTTTCTTGACTGGCCGCATCCCCACACGGCCCGTCCCCCGTATCCGATGATCCAGAGTCTCCTGGACCGAACCGGCAAAATCAACTGCAGATTACATCACCACAACCGTCGTGCCAACACTGACCCGTTCATAGAGGTCGACGACGTCTTCATTTCGCATGCGGATGCAGCCCGACGATACGGCGCCGCCGATCGTCCAGGGCTGGTTGGTGCCGTGGATGCGGTAGAGCGTCGAGCCGAGATAAAGCGCGCGCGCGCCGAGCGGGTTCTCGACGCCGCCGGCGACATAGGTCGGCAGATAACGGCCGTTGGCGGCCTCGCGCGAGATCATCTCCGCCGGCGGCCGCCATTCGGGCCAGACCTTCTTCTGCGAGATCTTGTGCTTGCCGGCCCATTCGAAGCCCGGCTTACCGGTGCCGACGCCATAGCGCCGCGCCTTGCCGTTGCTCTCGACCAGATAAAGGAAATTCTCCCTCGTATCGATGACGATCGTGCCCGCCTTCTCCGGACCATCATAGGCTACCTCCTGCGGCAGGTAGATCGGGTTGATCTGCGGCCGCGCGAGCAGGCGCTTCTTGGCCGGCGCCTGCATCGCCGCCGTATGCAGCTGAGCCGGTTGCGCCTGCCGCTGAGATCGGCGCTGCGGCTTTTGCATCTCTTGCCGGTTCTGGCGGACGATGCCCGGTGCGCGGCCAAGCTGCAGCACCCAGGGCGCCGAAAGGTCGGGGCTCACCATCACTGGCGGCCTGTCGGCATAGCGGTCATTGGCGCTGGAGGGCGTAGCGGCGGCCAGTACGGCAGCGGCGCCGAGCAGCGGGAACAAAAATATCTTCATCGGAAGCACCTTGATCGTCGAACAAGCCGGGGCGCAAAAGATCCCCGATTTCGCGGACATTGGGCGCGGAGCGGCAACCGAAACGTGAATCGGAATGCGTAAAATGCTCCATTGTCAGTAAACCTTTCGGTGTGGTTACCGGCCGGTTCAGGAATCTGGTAAAGCCGCGGTAAAGCCCGCGCTGAGACGCATTAACGAATGGAATTCCGCCATGGATGAGAAGACAGGCCTGCTCGCCGGACCCGATGGTGCCGCGCGCTGCTTCTGGCACGGCAATCTGCCGGATTATCTGCACTACCACGATCACGAATGGGGCCGGCCGGTCACCGACGACCGCAGGCTGTTCGAAAAGATCTGCCTCGAGGGCTTTCAGTCGGGCCTGTCCTGGCTGACCATATTGCGCAAGCGCGAGAATTTCCGCGAGACGTTCGCCGGCTTTGATATCGACAAGATCGCCGCCTTCACCGACGAGGATGTCGAGCGCCTGCTCGGCAATGCCGGCATCATCCGCCACCGCGGCAAGATCGTCTCGACCATCAACAACGCCAAGCGCGCGCGTGAATTGGCCGACGAGGCAGGCTCGCTGGCCGCCTGGTTCTGGCAATTCGAACCCGGCCCGGACGAACGGCCCGAGATCGTCGATCTCGCCCATCTGCGCGCCAACCCGACCACAGCGGTCTCGGTGCGGATTTCGAAGGAGCTGAAGAAACGCGGCTGGAGCTTTGTCGGCCCGACCACCGTCTACGCCTTCATGCAGGCCATGGGGCTGGTCAATGACCATCTCGAAGGCTGTGTCTGCCGCGAGCAGGTCGAGGCGGAGCGCAAGGCGTTCAAGCGGCCAAAGTAGCTTCCTCACCGCGAAGCGAGCGATAAAACTCAAGCGCCGCCGGCGCCGGCCAGAAAAAGTGCGGCAACGATGGCCGCCACAGTGGCAAAAGCCGGATAGATCACCAGCAGGCCGGTCATCAGCGCATCGCGCATGGTCGGTCCCTTGCGCTCGTCCGCGGCGACCTCGAATGGTCCCGCCATTTGGCCTGCCGACCTCGGTGCATGACTATCGGCCCGCCGCAGCCGGGGCAGATCGCGGGCGCCGCTGTCGATGATGTCGAATTCCCGTGCCGTGGTCATGGCCAGAACCCCTTGTTTCGGCGGGATTTATCGACTGCGATTGTGTCGGCACGATGCCGCGCTTATGGCGGAATTGTTTCGTTTTGGTCCCGGTTTGTTTCAGGAAAGGTGCAAACCCTTGCCGCTCCCGGCTGCATCGGTTAGGACACCCGCGCCGTGGAAATCGGTTTGTTCACCCGATCTACGGAACGCCACGAAACACCGAGTACCCATGCCATGGTCGACAAATCGGAAAAGATGAAAGCGCGGCTGCCGCGCGGGCTTGTCGACCGCGGCGCCGACGACATCCGCGCCGTCGAGAAGATGATGGCGACGATCCGCTCGGTCTATGAGCTTTACGGCTTCGAGCCGGTCGACCAGCCGCTGATCGAATATACCGATGCGCTGGGCAAATTCCTGCCCGACCAGGATCGGCCGAACGAAGGCGTGTTCTCCTTCCAGGACGACGACGAACAGTGGCTGTCGCTGCGCTATGACCTGACCGCGCCGATGGCGCGTTTCGTCGCCGAGAACTTTGAGCGCCTGCCGAAACCCTATCGCAGCTACCGCTCCGGCTGGGTGTTTCGTAACGAGAAGCCCGGCCCCGGCCGCTTCCGCCAGTTCATGCAGTTCGACGCCGATACGGTCGGCACGCCGGGCGTCGCGGCCGACGCGGAGATGGCGATGATGATGGCCGACGTGATGGAAGCGCTCGGCATCAAGCGCGGCGACTACGTCATCCGGGTCAACAACCGCAAAGTGTTGGACGGCGTGCTGGAGGCAATCGGCGTTGGCGGCGATGAGAATGTTGGGCGCCGTCTGCAGGTGCTGAGAGCGCTTGATAAGCTGGACAAATTAGGGACGGACGGGGTCTTGGCTCTTCTTGGAGATGGCCGATTAGATGAAAGCGGGGATTTTACAAAGGGAGCGGGACTCACTCAACAAGAGGCGCGAAAGCTTGGAATCTTCCTAACGTACCAGCCAGCCGCCGTTCATACGTTTCTTGAAAACGGCGTTTTAAAACGCGAGATTCGAACCGCGGTCAGGCTGGAGAGCGGCGAAAGAGAATATCGTCCAGTTAGCAACGAGCGAACTATACAAACTCTCCGCGAGCATCTGACAGAGCATCCTACGATCGAACAGGGCCTTGCTGAACTCGATCAAATTGCAAGCTTAGCTGACGCAGCAGGATACGGTGACCGCGTAATCATCGACCCCTCCGTCGTCCGCGGCCTCGAATACTACACCGGCCCGGTCTACGAAGCCGAACTGCTGGCCGAAATTCCCAACGAAGAAGGAAAAATCGTGCGCTTCGGTTCGGTCGGCGGCGGCGGGCGCTATGATGGCCTCGTCTCGCGCTTCCGTGGCGAGCCGGTGCCGGCGACCGGCTTTTCCATAGGTGTCTCCAGGCTGATGACGGCGCTGAAGAACCTCGGCAAGCTCGACACGTCTGACGTTATCGCGCCTGTCGTCGTGCTCACCATGGACAAGGACACCGAAAGCCTCGGCCGCTACCAGAAGATGGTGGCCGAGCTGCGCGCCGCCGGCATCCGTTCCGAAATGTATCTCGGCGGCGCCGGCATGAAGGCGCAGCTCAAATATGCCGACCGCCGCGGCAGCCCGGTCGCCATCATCCAGGGTGGCGACGAGCGCGCCAAGGGCGAGGTGCAGATCAAAGATTTGATGGAAGGCGCCCGCATGTCGGCGGAGATTGTGGACAATGCGGAATGGCGGGCGGCACGACCGGCGCAGGTGACGGCGGCGGAAAGCGAGCTGGTCGCCGAGGTGAGGAAGATACTTGCCGCGCAGGCGGACGATCGAGCAAAGGGTGGCGCGTGAATACCCCCCTCTGGCCTGCCGGCCATCTCCCCCTCAAGGGGGGAAATTGGCAGCCCCACCGCCGGCACCTAGCTTTCAACCTTGAAAATAGAGTGAGGGCAGTGACGAGAGTAATCTCCTCCCTTGAGGGGGAGATGCCAAGTGGTAGCAAAGATGGCAGGCCAGAGGGGGGTGCCTCGCGCCCAACCGATCAATGACATCCCGCTATCCCGCCATCGCATCGGACATCGCCAAGCTCTTCGCCCCGCGAAACACGCATGCGGTCGAGGTGGCGGTACTGCAGCCGGCCGACCCGTTCCTCGACATGGCGGGCGAGGATCTGCGCCGCCGCATTTTTCTCACCGAAAGCGAGACTGGCCTCACACTTTGCCTGCGGCCGGAATTCACCATTCCGGTCTGCCTCGACCACATTGCCAGCCAGGCCGGCACCCCGCGCCGTTATTCCTATCTCGGCGAAGTATTTCGCCAGCGCCGCGAGGGTGGCAATGAATTTTTCCAGGCCGGCATCGAGGATCTCGGCGATCCGGATACGCCGCAAGCCGATGCCCGTTCGCTGGCCGATGCGCATGCGCTTCTTTCGCTGGTGCTGCCGGACCAGGCACTAACGATCACGCTCGGCGACCAGACCATATTCGAGGCCGTGCTCGCCGCCCTCGGCCTGCCGCGCGGCTGGCGCATGCGGCTGGCCCGCGCCTTCGGTTCGGCGGCGATGCTGGAGGCAGCCCTTGCCGACCTCGCCAACCCCCCGCGTAACGGTCAACTCTCGGGCCCCGTCGCTGCCCTGGTCCTCGATGGCGACCTTGAAGGCCTCTCGGCCCACATCGCCGGCGGCATGGAGCAGGCGGGTCTGTCGGCGTCGGCCGGGCGCTCGCCGACCGACATTGCGCGACGCTTGATCGAGAAGGCCGAGTTGCGCAGCGTCAGGCTGTCGAACGAAGCGTTTTCGGCGCTGAAAGCTTTTCTGGCGATTGATGTGGCCCTCGACGGCGCCGCACAGGCGCTTGAAACCTTTGCGGCTGGCGCCGGACTTTCGCTGGGCAAGGCGCTGGACAATTTTTCCGCACGCGCCAAAGCGATCGAAGCTCATGGCTTGCCGGGAAAGACGATCAGCTACGATGCCGCCTTCGGGCGTCCCCTCGATTACTACACCGGCCTAGTCTTCGAGATCACGGTGCAAAACAGCGACCGGCCGCTGGCCGGCGGCGGCCGCTATGACCGGCTGCTGACGCTGCTTGGCGCGAAAACGCCGATCCCCGGCGTCGGCTTTTCCGTCTGGCTCGACCGTATCGAGGCACTGCGGGAGAAGGCGCAATGATCACGCTGGCGATCCCATCGAAGGGCCGGCTCAAGGAGCAGGCGCTGGAGGTGCTGGCCAAGGCCGGGCTTGCCGTCAGCCTGCCCGGCGACGAGCGCAAATACCGCGCCCGCATCGAGGGCGTGGAGAGCGTCGAGGTGGCGTTCCTGTCGGCGTTCGAAATATCAGGCGAGATCGGCCGGGGCTCGGTCGACCTCGGCATCACCGGTGAGGATCTGTTGCGCGAAAGCCTCGCCGACTGGGAGGCGCGTGCGGAAATCGTCGCCCGCCTCGGTTTCGGCAACGCCGATGTGGTGGTGGCGGTGCCCGACATCTGGCTCGATGTCGATACGATGGCCGATCTCGACGATGTCGCCGCCGATTTCCGCCAGCGCCACGGCAGGCGGCTCAGGATCGCCACAAAATACTGGCGGCTGACGCAGCAGTTCTTTTCGCAAAAGCACGGCATCCAGGTCTATCGGATCGTCGAGAGCCTGGGCGCCACCGAAGGTGCGCCGGCGGCGGGATTGGCCGATGTCGTCGTCGACATCACCACGTCAGGCTCAACGCTGCGCGCCAATCATCTGAAGGTGCTGGCCGACGGCGTGATCCTGCGCTCGCAGGCCTGCCTTGTCGCGTCGCGGAAGACACGTGCGGCGGCCGACGAGGCTGTTCTGCGTGACATCGCCGCGAAGATGGCAGGCGTCATCCCTCCCCCTTGAGGGCAGGGGAATCGCGTTTGAGTAGATGGGAAATTGCTTGCCAATTGGCGGGTTGTGGATTCTTGGGAGGACTCC
>NZ_JBVVQU010000040.1:0-61881 GCF_055811555.1 Mesorhizobium sp. WSM4813 | reverse complement strand
TCGTTGACGCTGGTCTCTCCAAGCTGCGTCAGCGCTTCGTCAGTCGCCTTTTCCTCTTCGAGCGTCTCCTCGAGCAGCGGCACGGCATCCTTTAGGCCGAGCAGTCCGGCCCAGGTGATCAGGGTGCCGTAGCGGGCGATCTCATAGTGTTCAACCTCTTGCGCCGCCGCCACAAGACCGGCGTCCAGAGCCGGAGCTTGCTTGAATTCCTCAAGTATCTCCTGCCCTTCCTCAATGATGCCGTCGATGGCGGGACATGTCTTTCCCTGTGGCCGTTTGCCGAATATCTCGAAGACCTCCTGCAGCCGTTCGATCTGAGTCTCCGTCTCTTCGCGGTGCTTTTCGAATGCGGCGGTCAGTTCGTCGGATTCGGCACCCTTGGCCATCTTCTTCAGCGCAGCCAGAATTTTGCGCTCAGCGTAGTAGACGTCCTTCAGTCCGTCGTGGAAAAGATGTTCGAGGCCCTTGGCCCTGCTTTGCGATTCCTTTTTCGTAGCCATCGTCGTCTCCGAGTGTGAGAAACGCGTGTCTGGGTGGCACGCGCAGGCTTAACCAAAGTGGCTGCTGTTTGTTCCTTTGGGCCGATCGGATCCACGGTCATCACATAGATCCGGTTCGGGATCGATCCCGGTCTTCCGAAGCTGTCAGCGAGACCGGATCAGTTTTGTTTCGTGGTCGCGCCATTCTCTGCCCCTGTGCCCGCCTGCTTTCGAGAATTCGTTCGATCACTTCGGCGTCCGCTTCGTATTCTCTCGACCGTTCCTGGAGCTTTGCCGCCATGTCACCGCGGGCCAACTCACTTTCCCGGTCGGCCATTCGCCGGGTGAATGCCGCCCGCTGCTGATGCGCGCGCAGCAAGCTCCACAATATCTGGTCTGTCTCGGACGACTGGGCCTCGAGCATCGCGTCCGACGTGAAGGCATGCCCAGTGTGGCATCGGTAGCGAAGCATGTCGCCGTCCTCGATCTCCCACAGAGGACCGTGGCACTCCGGACAAACAAACAACGAAAGTTCGCCGAGACGATCTTCATTCGACATAGCGGAGTGCTCCTGAGCTGCGACTGCCGCCTCCAGCCGGACTCCCGGTGGAACAGGAAGCGTCTCGCCGGCGGGCTCGGAGGCCAACCGGGCCAACAGATCGCCCATTCCGACGATCGGCACGCAATGGTCGATTTCGACATGGCGCTGGGCGCTCCGAACCATGTCTGGTACGGCCGCGTCTTGCGGGTCCTGGATCACTGTTACTCCCCCGACGGTCTTGATTGCCCGGAGACCCGAGGTGCCGTCGGACAAGCTGCCGGAGAGGAGGACGCCAATGACCCGAGCTCCATAGCTACACGCGGCCGATCGGAAGAGAGGATCGATCGCCGGCCGGGCGAGGTTCTCGCGAGGGCCGCGCCGGAGCAGCATGTGATCGTGGTGCAGCAGCAGATGGAACCCGGGTGAAGCCACATAGACGCGCCCCCGCTCGAACTGCTCCCCACTCTTCGCCTTGGTCGCCCTGAGAGGGCCAGCCCGATCAAGGATCTCCGGAAGATAGCTCGTCTGGCCCACGTGGAGCACCACGAAGACAGCAGCGGCAAAATCGGGCGGTAGATAGGCCGCTAGCCGCTTCAGTGCCTCGACGCCGCCGGCCGAGGCTCCGACAACGATGATGCAGCGATTCCGAGAGCTGATCCTTTCGCTTTTATCGGGCAAGCCCAAAACGCGGCCCTGATCGTTCGAAGCTTGGCCCGACCTATGTCCAACATTGCTCATGCATTGCAACGAATCCGAGAGCGGCTGCGTTCCCTCGCGGCGTAAAGGAACAGGCCTTCAGTTTGGCACCGGAGACAAACGGAGCGTCTAAATGGCTCGATCGACACGAGGTTTTTGAAGACCATTTGAGGCTGCGTGTGATGGGTGACCTGGAGGAGGACCTTAGGCGCAACTGTACCGCGAATTCTAAGTTTGTCGGTCACGACACTATCCGCCTCTCAGCCAATGTCTTCATGAGCAGTTGCCTGAGGCTAAATTCGAATTCTTGGCAAAGCAGGTTCGGGGTCCCTACGCCATTCTGATCTGGTCCGCTACTTCGCGCAGTTTCAACGCTACCGACGGTGCAGACAGCTTCGTCATCCGCAACAGCAAGATTGTGTTCCAATCCATTCACTAGAGGTTGGAAGCGGTGGCTGGGCACGTGCTCAAAGGGCACGCGACGATCAAGGGGAGTGACGCCCAACAGCCTTCGTCCAGTACTGGCGCCAGCGGCCGGCAACTTCGTGAGGGGACACACTTGCCATCAAGTTGCCATCGTGCGGTTGTTCGGCGTTTTCCTGAAACTGGAGACGTGGCCCCACAACAGCGACTATCCATTCCACCAGTGATGGCGCAACCCGGCAGCCAAATTCCAACACGAATGCGAAGCCCCCAACCCTGATCTCGCGTCGAGGATGGCTCGCGGCGCCGACAATTGCAGAGGCGGCCCGCTCGGCGGAGTAAACAGGGACAATGGATCGCGCCTTGCGGCCGAACAGATTCGCCGCTTTCTGGTAGATAGGGGTGTCCATGGCTGCAGGAAGGATAGCACACACATGAATGTCTGGCGTGGTGCGCAACTCCTGCCGGATGGACGCTGTGAGCCCGCGTATGAAAAACTTGCTCGCGACATATACACTGACAAAAGGCTCTGGAGCGACACCGAGCATTGAACTGACGTTGATCAGCACTCCACGGTCTCCTTGAGAGCGGAATTGCTTGAGGGCGACGTGAGATCCGTTGATGTAGCCAAACACATTCGTGTCGACCAGACGGTGGAACAGCGGAGGCGGAATTTCCTCAAAACGCCCGAAAATCAGCACTGCGGCGCAATTCACCCAGACGTCAATCCGGCCGAAATGCGATACCGCAAAACCACGGATTTCCTCGACCGCGCTGTAGTCTGCCACATCGGCGGGAAAGGTCAGTGCCTCACCGCCTGAGTCGACGCATCCCTCAGCGATGTTGTCGAGCGGGTCGTCGTTTCTAGAAACCAGTACCAGCCGCGCCCCTTGTCGCGAGAACCCAAGAGCAGCCGCTCTGCCGAGGCCGCTCGAAGCGCCGGTGACCACGACAACGCGTCCCCGCAGGTCGGCCATGCCAAGACCTCATCAAAATCGTCCCGCACGCGAACTGGTGCCCTCACCCTCCTCAGGATGCACTCCTACCCTGTGCTCGTAGACGAGCGTTCCGCCCTTCCAGCCAGTGTAAACAAGAAGCAGGACAACAAGCGTAGACAGGGCCAATCCCCAAGGCAGAGTCGCCTCGACTGCGCCTGTACTGAGCCGCAAAACGAAATTAGCCAAGGCGAGTACCACTGCGATCACATTGCCTATCATGTGGTGCCACGCGGCGCCGAAAGAGCGTACGACTGCATTTCCAAGGAAATCGGCAAAGCCGGCCAGCGCAGCTGCGGCGCTCATAAGCAAGGCAAACCCGAGCAGCCAAAAAGAAGCCTCGGCCCAGAAAGCATTCCTGGTCGACCAAAACACCAGGTCTGAGAGGAACACCGACACAAGCAATGCGATCGGAAAAGGAATCAACATGGGGTGGATCGGATGACCGCCGATTTTCGCAGTGGTGGCGACGCCCAGCAGACGGTTGGCTCGATCGTGAAGCATGTCATAGAACGCTGAAAAGCCTGAATAAGTTCCAAAAACCCGAGCCGGTAATCACTGTCAAGCATCTCCACTCGCGGCGCCCAGTGACGGCTGGTGATGGGATTCCAAAATATTGTTGATAGCAGGGATCACACTATATGACGTCAGACAACAGGGCCTGAAGGCGAGGGATTGAGGCAGCGCGCCAAGCGGCCATTTCGCTGCAAGCCGGCGAAATGTGCACCGCCCCGGTGTTCCGTGCAGAAAGAAAGCCCGCGCCCTTCGGGAAAAAAGGACGCGGGCCCATCGGGAGTCATCCATGTCGCAGCTGCACGAATCAAACTTTCAGCCCGCGCCGAAGTTCCACACGGAAACAAAAAAGGCCCGCTACGCCTTCAGCCGCGCCGCTCCAGCACGCCAAACAAAATAGGGGCCCGCGCCCCGAGGGGATGGGAAGGACGCGGGCTGATCGGAAGGGGGAGTCCGATCTTTCAGCCCTAGGGCAAGTGCTGCACGACCCGAACGCCTTTGGCTCGGCCAGGGTTCCGGAAGGAAGACAAACCGCCTGCTGACGAGCCACCGTCCTAACGGTCGTCTCGAAGCTCAACGAAGTTCTACTCGTTCGTCCTCCCGCCGGATAATTTGCAACAATCCGAGACGCGAGCACTTTAGGTCGTTTCTCAGATTGAGCCTCCGCGTCACCCCCAGCGGGCTTGGCGTGCCGTTCAGGAACAACAACGCCCAAGCCAAGTTTGGTGGTCCAGGAGGTTACGACAATGCGCATACTGAGAACATTGTTTGGATACTTGTGGCGCTCGAACAGCAAGTCGCCGCCCGAGCTTGCACCGCCTGTCGACGCGATCGTTCGGCTGCTGAAAGAAAAACAAAAACTCGCTACAAAGAAAGGACTTGGTCGACCAGATCAGAGTGCTAGCGGCTGACCGCGCTGCACGCGGGGTACGGCATCGCAGCTTGGGACGGATCGGTATCATGCCCGGCTAGTCCTGGGTCGCTGGCGCATGGACCACGGCGCTTCTTCACGCCCGACTGGAAGGCAGCCGAAGCCCCGGTTCGAAGCTTGGCTGTGCAGGAGCCGGAACTTGCCATCGGGACTGTGCCCGGCGGCAGGCACGGGCATGCGGAAAGACCTTCACCTGAGGTCAGCCACCGCTCAATTCTGGCTGGCAGGTGACGACATGTTTTTACGTGCAAGGCCCCGCACAGCTTCAAGACCCCGTGGGAAGCCGCTGCGGTTACTAAAATCCTGGGCTTGCCGGCGGCCGCGAGCGTGCCGGGCGCTTACCTTTTGCGCGGTCAATAAATCGATGAGTGTCACACCGGCAACGAGCACCAATGCAAGTCCGACGTTGCCACGTTTTGGATTGTCATGCCGGAACGCCCATAGGAGTGTTCCGATGTCGAGCCCATCACCGGCCACACGGCTCCAAAGCCCGGACTGTTTGTCCACCGACAAGGACAGAATGCCGCTGCTGACTTCTCGCGCTCCGTAGGCACGGATCACGCCTCCCTTGCCAGGCAAGCCGAATGCGCGGGCGATGCGCTCGGAGGCTATGAGTTCGACCATGCCAAGCCCAATGCTGAACCATCCGAGTTTGCGCGCTAACATATCGGAGGGCGCGAGCGCCTTCGGGCCAGATTTTACGACCCTTGGGTCGCTTGGCCATCTGCTGAGATTGCCGAATTTGCTAAGCATGCTCATGATCCTATGGTTTCAGTACGACTTTGACGCAACTGTCCTGCTTGTCGCGAAAGAGCTTGTACATTTCGGGTCCTCGTTCGAGCCCGGCAGTGTGGGTGATGACAAAAGACGGGTCGATCTGACCTTCTTCGATGCGGCGCAGTAGATCGTCGGTCCAGCGGTTAACATGCGTCTGGCCCATCCTGAAGGTCAGGCCCTTGTTCATCGCTTGGCCCATCGGGATCTTGTCGACGAACCCACTGTACACGCCCGCGATTGAGATGACGCCGGCTGGCCTGCAGACATAGATCATTTCACGCAGCACGTGGGGCCGATCGCTCTCCATCAGCATCATCTGCTTCGCGCGGTCATAAACGGTGTCTGGTTGACGAAAAGACACGTGACTTTCCATCCCGATGGCGTCGATGCATTTATCTGGCCCCTTGCCGCCTGTAAGCTCGTTCAGCCTTTCAACAACGCTCTCCTCCAGGAAGTTGATGGTGATCGCGCCGCCCGCTCCGGCCATGGAAAGGCGTTCGGGCAGGCAATCTATGCCCACGACCTGCTTGGCACCGAGAAGAATGGCGCTGCGGATTGCCATCTGCCCCACCGGGCCACAGCCCCAGATCGCGACGGTATCGGAGGGCTCGATTTCGCACTGGACAGCAGCCTGCCAGCCAGTTGGCAATATGTCGCCAAGGAAGAGGACCTGCTCATCGGAGAGCCCGACCGGTACCTTGATGTGCGTTGCATCGGCAAATGGTACGCGAACATACTCAGCTTGTCCGCCCGGGTAACCGCCGGTCAGATGGGTATACCCAAACAGCCCAGCCGTCGTGTGACCGAACGCCTTGTCGGCGATGTTCTTGTTGCGGTTGGTACGCTCGCAGACCGAAAAGTTTCGGCGCTTGCACTGGTCACATTCCCCGCAAATGATGGTGAAGGGAACGACGATGCGGTCTCCCTTCCTAAGCGCGCCGTTTACCCCGGATCCAACTTCCACCACCTCACCCATCATTTCGTGGCCCATAATGTCGCCTGGCAGAATTGCCGGAATGAGGTTGTGATAGAGATGCAGGTCCGAGCCGCAGATCGCGCAGCTCGTCACCTTGACGATGACGTCGCGCGGGTCCTCGATTTCGGGATCTGTAACCTCATCGCAACGTATGTCTTCTTTTCCATGCCAAACCAGCGCTCGCATGCTTAATCTCCGATGAGGGGCCGGTTCGCGGCGCCGTAGCAGCTTCCGCGTCGACCCTCATTCGTGAACGGGGCCGCGGAACCACTGCTTCTTGCACGCAAGAGCCCGGCGCTTTCCTTCAGGCTGCGAATTAGCTCGGGTCCAACCCGCGAGGCAGCATCCATGTTCCCGCCTCCATTAAAAAAACTTAAGCCTGGCTTTTGAACGAGGGGGTGGTGGCCTGTCGGGCCGTCGAGAAGGTGGTGGCCGCCCTGCCGGACATAAAGGTCAAGGAAGCATCTACGTTTCCCGGCTTCGCCGTTGCGGTGGTGCATGGCGGCAGATGATCATTGACCAAGGCTATGGCCTTCGCAGCAACCGGGATGACACCCTCTAAGGTCAGCAGCACCACCATCTTCCAGGTCTCCTCGGTGTCGACGGCGATCTCGGCCACAGTGGCCGCCATCGCCATGACGAAGGATCACAGCTTCGGGCGACGCCACCATCGGCGAGCTCTTCGTTCCTCGCTCCGGCCTGCGTCCGGCGGCGGGCAGCGAGCTCGAGGATCTCGGTCCAGCGCAAGCAGATCGTCGTCCCGCGGCTGATTGGTCGGCTCGTGCTGATCTGGGGCTTTCCGCTGTCGCTGTGGCTGCCGAGAGACGCAGGGTTCGAGCGACGGAGTGAAGCCCTGGGCAAGTCCTTGGTCTATGGCGGGCGAGGGTTTCCAAGCACGTCCGGATCGGCGCGAAGACTCGATGCGGATGCATATCGCCAATGGTAGCGCCAACCCGTTTGATTGCCGATTTTGTGCCGGGATGCTTGGAGTCTAGCACGCCAACGGTGCATGAGCTTTTGGACAGCAACCGTCGAATGATTGCTGAGCCTGAGAACTTGGGGTCCATCTAATAGCGAGTCATTTGGCCAAGTCTAGCAACGGGCAATTGGAATGCCGACCACAGATGCCTAAGCCGCTATCGACCAGCCGCTGCCGTTTCGTCCCAGAAAGAATCCACAAAGCCGTAGCCCCCGGATTCGCGACTTGCTCAGGAAACCTCGCAATGCACGCATTGCTAGACAGTGCGGCACTCTATTCTCATGGCGCACGATCCGATCACACGCTGGGCAAGGCAACGGTTGCCGCTTTGCGACGTTGCTGAAAGCCGAGCGTCGGCAACTGTGCCGCCCAACGGAACACCGGGCGCGCCGCGGCCGTTTTGTCCCAGGATCGGAAGGTGAGATGTGGATAGAGTGACCTCCAATGCCGGAAAGGCTGAGCAGTGCGAACTTGCAACAGGAGGAGAAGCCGAACCGCCAGCTGCCGCGGTAGCTGCGGCATTGGTCAGCGCGTTGGAAACCACTCGAAATGGGGACATGCTCCATATCGCGAGTTCCGAACGCAGTGCCGCTGACATCACCCAGGCATTGCGCCACTTCCTCCCAGCAGCTGACATCCTGTATTTGCGGCCGTGGGATTGCCTGCCATACGACAGGGTGTGGCCCACTCGCGCCACTATGGGACGGCGGGTCAGCGTTGTTCATGCTGTTGCGGCCGCTACGAAAAGACCCCGCATCACGGTTACTTCGGTCGAATCTGCCGTGCAGAGGGTACCGCCTCCCTCGGTAATCGGCCAGGGTTTCGCCACCCTGCAGATTGGGCAAAAGGTGGACCCGAGGGCACTTCGGGAATTGGCTGAGAGAACTGGATATGTTGTCGACGATCGGGTCGATGAACCAGGCGAGATAGCCATCCGCGGCGATCTTATCGACGTTTTTCCTGCTGACCGTGATCGCCCTATTCGTGTTGTACTGGGTCCTGGCGGCACCATCTCCGAACTTAAGGCATACGACCAAATCACTCAACGAAGCGAGCGATCGCTGCACAGAGTCGTAGTTGGCCCGGCGTCCGAGCTTATGTTGGAATCCGGCAACGAGTTCGACCCTGCAGCGATGCGCACCATCCCGATGGAGGAGCGCCTGGTCTCGCTCTACTCCGACTTGCCGGCGCTCTTCGATGTCGCATCAACAGCTAACATCTGCTTCCTGGATGGATTGGAAGAAATTTCGCTCGCTCGCGTCTTGGACCTCATAGAGGAGGCGTGGCGCGGCAGGCGGCAAGTTTCCACGGTGGCACGGCCCGCGGCGAAACAATTTTATTTGTCGCGTGAGGAATGGGACGACTCGCTACGGGATCGCCAGTGCCTGCGTCTTAGGATCCCGGTTGGTCGAATTCCCAAATTCTTCCACCTGCCGCGAGCCGGGCACGAATTCGCCGAGTTCGCCCAGGCGCGCACAAGCTCGGGGTTTAGTGTGGTGGTCACGGGCGAAGCTTCGGAACTGCGCCGAGCAGAGCGGCTGCTCGACCGTAAGTTCGGTCGCAAGATGGACCCGGTCGCCGATTGGCCGCAAATCCTCTCTGTCGAAAGAGGCTCTCTTCTCAAGGCGGAATTCGATCTCACGGATGGCTTTGTCGACGGGCCATCCCGAATTGCAGTCGTTGCGGCAGCGGACATATTCGGCCCGTCATGGACTGCAAACGCGGACTCCGGCAACGGCATAGCCGAACCCGAACTGCGGCTCGGCGATCTGGTTGTCCATGAAGACCATGGCGTGGGCGTCCTTGCCGCGATCGAACAAATTGAAGTGGCTGGTCTGCAACAGGATGTTGTGAAGCTTGAATATCATGGTGGCGCTTCCTTGCTGGTTCCAGTGGAGGAGTTTGGCCGTATATGGCGCTATGGATCCGAGCCAGATGCGATAGCCTTGGACCGACTAGATGGTGAA
The DNA here is from genome assembly GCF_055811555.1 of Mesorhizobium sp. WSM4813. Lineage (NCBI taxonomy): Bacteria > Pseudomonadati > Pseudomonadota > Alphaproteobacteria > Hyphomicrobiales > Phyllobacteriaceae > Mesorhizobium > Mesorhizobium sp. WSM4813. The sequence goes on along the minus strand of NZ_JBVVQU010000040.1, from coordinate 52,604 downwards.
GGCTGGAAGAAGCGGCGCAAGTCTGCAGTCCGCGAGATCGACAAGGTCGCCAAGCGGCTGGTCGCCATTGCGAAGGCCAGGTCCAGCCAGTCCGCCGAATTGATCAAGCCGCCGCGTGCCGACCTTGCTCGCTTCGCGGCGCGATTCCCTTACCCCGCGACCCCCGACCAAGCCGCCGCAATCCGAGCCGTGATGGATGACCTGTCCTCGGGCAAAACGATGAACCGGCTGGTCTGCGGCGACGTCGGCTTTGGAAAGACCGAGGTGGCGCTTCGGGCGTGTGCTGCGGCCGCGCTTTGTGGAAAGCAGGTTGCTATCGTTGCGCCTACCACCGTGCTCGCGCGTCAGCACTACGAGACGTTCTGCCGGCGTTTCGCAGGGTTCAACATCCAAGTTGCTCACCTGTCCAGGGTGGTCGGATCGACAGAGACAAGGAAAGTGAAGGATGGTCTGAGAAGCGGTAACATCGCAGTCGTCGTCGGGACCCATGCTATTGCGGCCAAAGGGGTGTCCTTTAGCCATCTCGGGCTGCTCGTAATCGACGAAGAGCATCGGTTCGGGGCCAAGCTGAAGCAATCACTGCGAGGCTTGGCGCCATGCCTCCACACGCTGACCATGAGCGCTACGCCGATACCCCGCACGCTTCAATTGGCGATGGCGGGCGTGCAGGAAGTCAGTGTCCTGAACACACCACCTGCCAAGCGGCGTCCGGTTCGCACCATCTTGGCTCCTTTCGATGCCGGTTCGGCCAAGGCTGCTCTATTGCGCGAATACCGCCGCGGAGGACAAAGCTTCTTTGTCGTACCACGCATAGATGACATCGAGACTGTCGTTGAACAACTGGGCAGGCTGGTTCCGCAGCTCTCGGTGAAAATCGCGCATGGCGAAATGAAAGGGCGTGAGCTGGACGAGGTAGTTGTCCGGTTCGCCGCAGGCGAAGGCGACATTTTGTTGGCCACTGACATCATCGAAAGCGGACTTGATATACCGCGGGCCAACACCATTCTCGTTTGGCGGGCCGACCGTTTCGGACTTGCACAACTCCACCAGCTTCGGGGTCGAGTAGGCAGAGGAAGGGTGCAAGGCATTGCACTTCTCTTGACCGAGCCCGGCAAGGAATTGGCTGAAGCCACAAGGTCCCGACTTTCGGCTCTTGTAGCTCTTGACCGGCTTGGCTCTGGCCTGGCCATCAGCCAAAGGGACCTCGACCTACGCGGCGCCGGCGATCTTTTCGGCGAAGAACAGGCGGGCCACGTCAAGCTCATCGGCGTCGGGCTCTATCATAGACTGCTCGAGCGTGCCTCATCGGTTGCTCGAGGCGGGCCCGGCTCTGACATGCACCTTCCAGACATCAACTTGCAGGCCGGAGGGTCATTTCCAGAAAGCTATGTGCGGGAGCCAGCCATACGCCTCAGCCTGTATTCGCGGTTGTTCCGCATCAGCACGCATCTAGACGTCAACGCATTTGCCGACGAGGTGGAGGATCGCTTTGGAGCCATGCCGAGCGAAGCGGCCACGCTGCTGGAGGTTAGCCGACTGCGAATAGATGCAGCGAAGTTAGGCTTGAGCCAGGTCGACGTAGGACCCGAAGCGATTGCGATCACCTTTCGCACAAAGGTCTCCGAATCAGTCCGGCAGAACATTTTAAGGCTGAACGGGTTCGAATTTCGGCGTGGCCGCTTGATCTGCAGGCCGTCAAACAAACCAGGTATCGCAAAACTCGAGGTTTTACGGAGCGTGATCGGTTCCATTCGCTCGGCACATTCGGCACGTGAGCTGAACGCGAGACCGATTACCGGTCAAAGCACAACCTGCAATGGCCCCTAGCGGTTCTCAAGCTCCCGGTCTGAGATTGAAGGCATCCGAGACGACCTGCCCCAGCGCTCTCAACGCGAGCCCTGTCGATTCTTGCCGCAGCCTGTATGCTCGCACGTAGGTGCCAAATGGTGCCCACACAGGCTCGAATTTCCCCGTCGACTGTTTTCCCGGGGGTAGGCATTCAACGCAGCCTACCACACCAACATCAACCAGCGGCGCAGCAGGTCTAGATAAACGTCGGTGAGGTCAGGTCCCGTAGGGAGGCTGTGGTGAGTGACAATTTCCCCAGATGACGCAATTGCGAGGCAATCCAGAGACCGTTTCGTAGCCTCCTCCTTGCAGACGTCTTGTGCCACCCACAACCAGGTCAACCACGGTGATGCCCTGTATCAGCCGGTCAGCGGACCTCCTTGCAGAACGGTTTTCAATTGCTTTGCAGCGGCTGTCAAAGCGTCGCGGTCATTCCCGGTGGCTTTTATTAGCTCGCGGACCTGCTCTGGCGTGATGCCGTTCTCGCGGGCGAAATGTTCCACCTCATAATGCTCGTCGACGGATACGCGGCTACGGTCGCGGAAATCACGCTTGGTCTTGTCGTCGGCCATTTCGTCCTCCTGCGGCTTCGATCAACGGCAACGCTGGCAAGTGACTTTCGTTGCGCCGGCGCGTCTGGGGAGGGCCGGTCATGACTACTTTGCCTCCTGGGGAAGGTTGTACGGCTGACGCCTATGGACATCTCTCAAGGGCGGATCATGGTGGGCAGATGGGGAGCGACTGACAGCGCGTTGGTCTAGGAATGCCAGAAAGGCACCGGTTGATGACAGCGAGCATGCTGACCACGTTGTCACCGAGGGATGGCAGGAACGTCATCAGATTTCGCAGGAACAATCGTCAATCGAGCGGGTTGGAGGGTCCGTTGGCGAAAACATGAAGGAGGACGAGATGAACATCATGAGAACGGCCATTGCGGCCGCTGCGGTCGGACTGATGGGCTCGATCGCACTTGCTCAGACGGCAAAGATATCGCCGCAGGAGTTCGCGACGATGGCGGCCAGCTCCGATTTGTCGGAAATCCGTTCAAGCGAGCTGGCGATGCAAAAGTCGCAAACAGCCGCCATCCAGGAGTTCGCGCAGATGATGATCAACGATCATACGAAAGCGTCCAAGGACCTGATGGCTGCCGCGCAGAAAGACGGCGTCACCGTCCCGGCTGAAATGACAAAGAAGCACGCCAGCAAGGTCGAGGCACTAAAGACCGCTGGCAACGAAGCTTTCGATGCAGCTTATATTGACGCTCAGGTGGCTGCTCATCAGGAAGCGCTTGCGCTGATGAGCTCCTATGCCGAAAGCGGAGACGCCGCGGCGTTAAAGGAACACACGCAGAAGACCGCTCCCATTGTCCAGAGGCATTTCGAGCACGCTCAGCAACTGGATAAGGCTAAGTGACACGGCCAAAGACGCGGCATGGGACTCTTCGGACCATGAAAAGGGATGTAGCGGGGTGGCCATGCTGGCCCCCTCGCTGCTGGTCGTCCGACATACAAACACGTCCGAGCCGAGCACCCGCCTAAGCGAAGTTCCACGCACGATTTGTCTTCTCTTCGCGATTCGATCTCTCTAGGCGTCGTTTAGCGGGAGCCAACGCTTTGCCCTCCTACACGAACGGGCGCATGAGATTCTGCCGCCAGGACCGATCGCCGCGTCCGGCGAGCAACTCGAGATAGGCCGTCCGGTTCGCAAGCGGAAGATCGGGCCGAACGGGCGAGACGAGTTCCGCCAGGCGCGCAATGCGCTCGCTTGTGCTCGGATGCGTCCGGAACCAGTGCAGCCACCGTGCCCCGCGCGAGTCGAAACGCTCCCAATCATCTCCCTGTATGGCTTCGATCCGTCGCAGAGCAAGGGCCAATGCCTGCGGATCGCCCGTGAGCTCCACGGCCCCTGCGTCGGCCAGGAACTCCCGCCGCCTTGAAAGCGAGAGCTGGAGAAGATCGCTAACAGTGGGCGAAAAGGTCAGGAGCAGAATGCCGAAGGGCGACAGAAACTCGCCCGTCGCCCAGAGCACCGGCAGCAGCGCGAAAAGCAGGAACAAGCCGACGCTTGACATCACCTGCGTCATGGCTCCAGCCGTCGCCGCGAGCCGCATGATGAAGATGTCGCCGTGGCGGATATGGGCGATCTCATGCGCCAGAACAGCAGCGAGTTCGCGCGGCGGCAGCGTCTGAAGGAGACCGCTGGTGACGGCGATGGCGGGATCTTGCCGATCGCCGGCAGCCATGGCCTGCAGGACGGGCGACGGCAGCAGGTGGAGAGTCGGCGCGCGAGGCAGGCCGGCGCGGCGCGCGAGCTCTGCGATTAGTATGACGAGTCCAGGATCGCTGTGCCGGTCCACGACGATGGCCCCATAGGCCTGCCGGAACAGGGCGCCGCCGGAGGTGGAGCCGACCAGGAGGGCGATACCGGACAGGATGAGGCCGAGAACGATGCCGTCCGACCCGCTGATCACGTACCCTGTCCATGCGGCGAGTGCCATAAGGCCGATGAGAATGATGACCGAATGAAGCCTGTTTAGCGCGCGCTGCTGCCTCAAGGCTTCGCTGTCAAGCAGGTACACTGTAGGACCGGGAGTTTGTTTTCGGCGCTGGCCCACTCTTCACCTCTTTTGCTGCGATTTCACAGCGCTCGTTTTCAGATCGAGCTTTGGACACAGTATAAAGCTCGGCACACCATTGCCCCTCCGATCGGAATGCGGATGCCAACAGACCGACAGTAAGGCGAGTACCACCCGGCCCTGGTTAAGCTAACGCGCAAGGAAGAGGATGCGAGATGGCAGGCAAAGATTGCGAGCAGTTCATCGACGATTCCGTCTACGCGGCGAACGTGGAGTCACGCGCGGAAGCGCTTGCAGTTTCGGTGCCATCCGGGGCGGGATGCGGATCGTCGAAGTGCGGCTGCTTCTGAAAATACAAATTCGACATAGGAGGGCGGCCTAGGAGCCCTCTTTTCTGAATCACTCGGCTAGCGCCTTGATAATCGGCGTGGACCATAGGATCAGTATGAACCCGATACCCGACCAAAGCATCACAGTATCCCAGTTGCGATAATCCCGGCGCATCTCAGGCGTCCCTGACAATACATCTATCTGTTACAGAATCCCGCGCTCAAAGCCAGATCCTCCGAAGTGCACGAAGGAGGGCTGTATCTGTCCCGCCGTCTGTACCGCCGGGTGACGCGCCCAGCAAAAAAGTTGGTGAAAGCTGGATCGAATTCAAGAGTTTCTGTTGCCGAGCAGTAGAAAAACCGCCGCCCCGTAGCCAGATAAGGCGCAATCACTTGCCGCCAAATCATGTTGCTCCTCCGAAGCCGCAGGCTCGCCCTCGTTTACTCCGCGACCTGTGTCGCCCTCCGCTGAAGCTCATGCAGGTGATTGAGCCGCCCGCTGGGCATGCGCTGCCGCGGCGAAGATGAAGCGGTTCTCGTTGCTGAGAATTTCGAGCCAGTTCGCAAGATAGCTTGCGTGGTCGTGCCTAGGCTCGAGCTCCGGAACGATGCCGAGAAAGCAACCGCCCAGATCGGCCAACGAGTTCTTCGTGGACCCTGAAGGAGGGATCCTTATGATAACGGGAGAGGTTGCGATCAAGCCGTTTCTCTGAGCGCAGGTTGCGTAAAGCCGCCGGCCAAGCGGGCGGCAAGCTGCGGCATAGTAAGGATTTGACGCGGTTTCGCCGTGGCGCGCGGCAGCGATTCTACGCATTCGAAACGCGAAGGGCCTTCGACGACGATGGTCCGGCGTTTCATCGAGTGCCCTTTGTTCCTCGAACGGGTAGTCGGGTATCGAAAATCTGGTCCGCGACCTCATTCCGTGCCCAAGCGACCCTTTTAGGCGCGCAATGTACATGTTGCCCCCGAACAAACACTATGAAGATTACAATGGCGCTCGTGATGAGCTCGGCTTTATTAGGGCAACGACGTCTGTGAAGAGGTTGGGCATCGCTGGAAGAAGCGGACTTATTTTGTATCGGCCGGTAGTCCGAGCTAAAAGGCTAGTGCTGCCTGAGCGCCACCGTCCTACGATTGAGTTCCAGGCTGCAATCTTATGCGACTTTCGCAGCACAGATAGAGAACATCTACTGTTGCGACCGCCCATGACATGGGCGTTGGACCGTGGATTGATCCCCAAGGCGGTCATTTGCACCAACGGAAAACGAGCACAACTATCCGAGCTCATGGATCGTCACGCTGGGAATAACTGCCTTGGCGATATCGCACGACCGGCACATCCTATCTCCCCAAACAGCTTGAAGACCTCCTCGGATAGGACGTGATCGAAGGATTCAATTAGATCGTCGGCGATAAAGGGCACAGAGGGTCCAACCGACTCGACTCGCTGTGGCTTTCGCCACATCATGTTCACGGGGGGCGCTTGGGGGATGGTATTCCGATTTCGAAAATCTGTAAGGATTGCGCCGGGAGTCCGGATAAATCTCAACGCGAAAAGTGCCAGCGTGCGGGTTGGACCGAAAGGGCTTGGATATACAGTTAGCACAACAGGCAAAAAGCGCCTCAGCACGAGCATCCCGGGCACCGGACTTTCTTATTCAGAGGTTGTTTCGTCGAAGCGACAGCCCGTGCCTCGCGCGCCGTCGCAATTAGTTGCTTCTCAAACTAAGCCGTCTTCGAAGGGCCCGCTCGCCCTTGTGCTACTCGCCATTGGCGCTGGACTGGTTTGGTGCAGCACGCCGTATAATGAAACCAAGATTACCGGAGAACGGTTATTAACCACCGGATTCGTGCAGCCGAATCTAAAGCCCGCGACAGTAGAACCGGACCCCCGGGCCTCCCAGGGTACAGACGCTTATGCCGGGCCCGCCCCTTCCGTTCAAAAGACACTTTATAGCACCGCAAATGTTCGCCTACGGACATCCCCATCGGCTGAGTCCCAGATTGTACTCACCGTCCCAGTTGGATCTGCAGTGTTGTCATCGAAGCGCGAAGGCTCTTGGCATCACGTTTCATACGGGAACTATTCGGGCTGGATTTTAGGCGATTATCTCGCGGAGCCTGGCACTGAACCAGCGGCAACTTCTTCGCCGGTAGCACCGCTGGTTTCAAGCGAACAGCCGGCCTCTGACAGCAACACAATCTCAGGCCGCGCGACCATCATCGACGGAGACACGATCGACATTGCCGGCACGCGCGTGCGTCTCAATAGCATCGATGCGCCTGAGAGTGCTCAGCTCTGCCGGAATTCAAAGGGCAAGAACTACCGCTGCGGCCAGTCTTCTGCGAAAGCGCTTGATGCCTGGCTGGCGAAATCCCGGCCCGTAACCTGCACATTCATAGATTGGGATCGCTACGGCCGCTTCGTCGGCGACTGCTATCGTTCCGACGGCACGGCGGTGGCAGGATGGCTGGTCACAGCCGGCCACGCAATGGACTGGCCGCAGCATTCGGGCGGCGCCTACGCTGGCCACCAGGACGAAGCTCGGCTGGCCAGGCGCGGGATCTGGCAAGGCGAGTTTCAGCCTCCTTGGGAATGGCGTGCCGCACAGCAGGCCCCTAAGCCTGAAACCACGAATCCAGTTCGACTGCTCTCCGGCTCATGCGACATCAAGGGCAACATCAGCAACAAGGGCGTTCGCATCTACCACCTCCCCGGCCAGCGTTTCTATGACGAGACAGTGATCAGCCCTGCCAAGGGTGAGCGAATGTTCTGTTCAGAAGATGAGGCGCGCGCGGATGGTTGGCGCCGGTCGAAAAGGTGACTATAGCTGCAACTTCGTTGGACTTTGTATAGTCCGAGCCGCTGCAGGTCGATGCTTTCAAGCGTAGCTATTCGCGACACAGGGTCTCAAGGCGAGCGCTGGTGTGGCGATAGGCGCACCACTTCCGTACAGCAGGCTCAACATATTCCAAACTTCTAGCAATGCGGTTCTGGCATGAGCTAATATAGTCGTTAATATGGTAAGTCTTTGTTCCGATCGTCTTGGACATTTGTCGTCCATGTACTCGTCAGCCCTGATGCAGTCACTTCCCTTTTTATCGGCGCTTATCCAATATGCGATAGTCCAACTTGGATTGGCCATTCTCTCCGAAAGTACAGGATAGACAGATAGATTTTTGATATCCGTGTCGTGCTGGTCGCTTCGTTGTCGCGCGGATTCTTCGGAGTGCACGAAGTAAGCGAGTGTTGCCACAAGCACAGCCCCGGCCACCACCACGCTTACCAGCAGCGAAAGAGCGATACCGAACTTCTCTTTCAGTCCATAGTAAGTAACGAACGCAGCGATGGCGGGAAACATGCCCACCGTTTTCGCCAGCACCAACGCAGCGATCCCCGGAAGAACCCAGCCGAATGATCCACCACCACTTTTCTTTGCTGTAGCGTTTATTGTCTTAGTATTTTTATCCACGATTCCCCTTAGTCTTGGAACGCTGTGACTGCTAAGCCCGCTTTCTCATGGCCGTATCCAGGCGGTCACTGCTTTCTCGTCTGACACGCCCATTTCGCCGATCCCTGAAACTTGGTTTCAGGGATACCAGATCGGCCGTTGAAGTTGTGGTGGCGGTTGCTACCTAATGGCGGGATTTTCAACCGCCGCTAAAATGCGGAAGGATCTTGGTCGTTTGCTGCTCGGACCTTTTACGAACCCGAATTTCGATACGACGCCGCGCTTTCACGTCACCCTGTTGTGCGCCGTCCGTAAGCCTGTCTCCGGGGAGGATGAGTTGGCCGCCGGACATCGGCAGAATGGTGAACCCGTCTAGTTCCGGTAGCCTTTCGAGCAATTCTGCAACCGAAATCGCTCGGGCGAGCCCCAAGCCTGCATTGTCGGCCGGGTGCAGCGACCCGATCGGCTTCTCGCCGTCGAGAACTGGCTTTAGGCCGCTGTCCATATTCGAAAAGTCACCTGCCATGACCTGTTCGTCCGTGTGGCCGATTACCTCGATGATGTCGACGCGATACTGCTTGGCGGTTTCCGCGATTTCCGCCGATTTGTCCTTAAGCTTGGTTCTGAAGGTTTCTGACAGCTCGGCGCTGCCGACCCTGAAATTATAGCCCTCGAGTTCGCTGAGACTGATGATGGGCGGCCATTCATGCGGCTTGGCGTCGCCGTCTGCGGCTTTGGACAATGCCGCCGTCAATTCCGCGGCTGTCTTCTCAGCATAGCCGCTGTCCTTGAGAGCCTTCATGGATTCGGCCATTGCCGCCGCCTGTTCCGGTGAGATGCCGTGTTTCGCCAGTTTCTTCATCGCGGACACGAGTTCTTTCGCCATCTCTTCGACGATGGCGTTGTCTCGCAGAACTTTGGTGGCGGCCGCGTACTCGACGGCTTCCTCAAGTGTAAGCCCAGTTTCGGCGATGGCGGCGGCGGCGTTCCTGGCGGTGACCAGCTTGTCCCAGTCGTCATCCGGAATCGGGCGTCCGGTTGCCGCCCGCATGAGTTTCCCCACTTCGGCAAGCAGCCGTTCCCTCTCATTTTCCGCCTTCGACTTCTCCAGTTCGGCCTGCAGGACGCGTTCCTCACCGGCCTCGACCGCCTTGAGCGCTGCCTGGGTTTCCTTTTCCTTCTTCGAGATGATCGCGCCGGCGGCCAGCAGGAGGCAGAAGACGAGCAGCAGCATCGTTTCGGCCATGGTGAGGCCGAGGATCAGGCCGCGTGCGTAGCCTTTCCTCTCGAAGTTGACTGACGTTGAACCGAGGCCGTTCATCGGCTCCACCAGGCTCTTCTCGGTGCCTCGGCTTCGACGGCAGGCGGCGCTCCGTTTAGCGTCCGGAAGGTGTCGGGATACGGCGGCGGTTCGACGGATGCGGTTCCTTGATCGACAAATTCCTGCGCGGCATCTTCGATCAGTTTTTCAGCCTCCGACGTGAGCGCCGTACCGCGTTCGCTTCTGTCCACAAGACGGGTCATCAGCTGCTTCGTCTCCTGCGACTGCTGCTGCATTAGCTTGACGACCGCTTCCATGACCCGCTGCTGGCTTGCCGCGGCCTCCATCGACTTTTCGACGGCCGCCGCGGATTTTTCCGCCGCCGCTGCGGTCCTGTCCGACTTCTCGACCATCTCGCGGACGACAGACGTGATCTCGGAAATCCGGGCCTGCTGCTCGACCGACGCGGCTTCCGTCTTGACGGCGTACTGGGCGACGGCGTCCGACAGCGACTTGACCATCGGTGCCAGTTCGTTTTTCAGGACTTCGTCAGGAATGACGACCTTCTCGAGCTTCCCGGCGACGCTGTCGGCCTGCTGGCCGAGCTTGAGGACCGACGCCGACATCGCGCCGTTCGCCCGGTCGAGCAGTTCCGCCGACGAATCCACCTTCTTCACGATCTGGGAGAACTGCGTTTCGATCCTGCCGAAGTTCTCCTCCATGGCGTTTCCCAGCTTGCCCGACGCCTCCTGCACGGGTTTTATGGCCTCCATCGCCATCTTTTCGAACGACGCCCTGATGTGCTCGCCGTTGCGGCCGGCCTGTTCAGCGATCTCCCCGAACCCTTCCTCCAGCATCTGGTTGCTGACGCGCCGGAAGTCGGCGAATTCGCGCGAGACGCTTTCAAGCTCGGCCCTGACGCGCCTTGTCATGGTCGCCAGCTCGTGCCGCGCGGAACGTTCGATGTCGGCAGGATCGCGCCGCATCTGGTTGTACAGGATCCTGAGCATGATGCCCGCGATCGTGGACGTGATCGCGACGCCGAAGTTCCTGACGATCTCATCGGTCGAGGTTTCCGAACCGAACTGGAAGAGGGCGACGCCGAGGCTGGTGAGCGTGAACAGGAAGCCCATGTAGTACAGGTTGTCGCCTGTCTGCTCGTCGTGGAGCCTGAGCCTGCCGACAAACATCGGCAGCAGGCCGTAGGCTAGCATGAGCAACACCGGAGTCGCAGTCGTGACCAGCCTGTCGATGCCGTATGTCTTTGACGCGACAATGAACAGGATTCCCGAAACCGTGACGCCGGCGTATGCGAACAGCGGCAGCCTGGGGTTCGACAGGAATGCAAAGCCTTGGCGTCTTGCCATCAGTTCAATCCTTCAAGCTTTTCGGCTTCTTCCCAGTCGCCCCCTTCGTCGCGGACCCACGTTGCCCAGAACTCCACGTGCTCGCGGCTGCTGAAGGCTTTCTTTTCGCGGTTGACGTAGAGAACCTTGACGGCAATTCCGTCGAGGCTCGTGCCGTAGATTTGCGCGGCCTTGCTCTCCTTGAACGCGCCGTAGTCCAGGCTCGACCGGTACTGCGAATAGAGGCTCGTGTGCTCGATCATGTCGGAAGCGACAATCAGGCGCTTCGCCGCCTTTCTCGATATTTCGGCGTCGAACAGCGTCAGCTTGACCTGCTGGATGGCCGCCATGATTGGCGACTGGTCCGCCGACGAGCCGTTGGCGACTTCGTCCGGGAGCTTTTCAAGCGGTTTTCCGAATTCCTCTTCCCATTTCTTCTGCTGCCGCTTCGGATTGCTGGTCCAGATGTCCACGGTTGACCCATCGCCCGGATTGCAGCCGTCGAACAAGGTGACGACTTCCCCCGGCTCCGCGGTCAAGCTGACGATGCGGATGTACCCGCCCGGCCCGACCTTCGATCCTTCGGTCCTGAAATGGTTCTTCAGGTCGCTAAGGGTGACCTCAGACAGCGGGTCCGTCGTGTCGAAAAGGAACGCCGTGGCGCTTGACGGCCCGGCGACAGGACAGTTCGTGTCGGGGTCGAGCTCCACCGTTTCGCCCGACTTGACGAAGAGGAAAATGAGGCCTGCGGCCATCGCGGCGAGCACGACGCCCAGTCCGGCGATTCCCAGGATCGTGGAACGGTGGCCTTTGCCGCTTCTTTTCCTGGCGGCGCTTCGCCTACGCGGTCGTCTGGACATTCATGCTATCCGGAAAGAGGTTGTCGAGTGCCTTGTACTGTTCGATGCCCTTCTCGCATTCCAGCCCGATCAGCTTCACCTGGGCAGAAAGCTCGTCCTGCGCCGTGCGGATGTCGGCAGACAGGTCGGCGTCGTTCCACGACCCGTCCGACGACACCTTCACCTTGACGCGTTCGAGCTTATAGGCGTTCGAGAAATGTTTCGGCGGCGGTTCGGCGCGCGCCTCAATGTTGGCCTCGCGGTATTTGGCAAGCAGCTGGTTGCAGGCGCGCTCAAGCTGGACCTGGTGCTGCTCGAACAGTGAAACGAGCCTCGCCCGGTGGTCCACTATGGCGTTGAATTCCCGCTTCCTGCTGCCGAGTTGCTTGACCACGTCCTCGACCTTTTCGTTATGGTCGTCGCGCGTATCCTTCAGCGTTTCGATCAGGTCGGCCTTGGCGTTCACGTATTCCTCGCGCGCGGAGCGGAGCCGCTTCTCGACGCTTGAGTAGCCCCAGTAGGGATCGACGATGAAGCAACCGTCGATGAACGCGATCAGGGAGAAGACGAAACCGATCAGGAACAGCAGGATCGAGTTTACGTCGGTCAGGCCCAAAAGGTTCTCCCTCATGCTGGTCAGCACGAGGGTTCCCGCGTTTCCTGTCCAGTCTTCCGACATCCTGGTGCTGACCTCGCGGTAGTGCGCGAGGAGGAGGTTCAGCCCGAATGCGAACGCCAGGTAGAGGAGGATGGCCGTGCCTCCGACGGCTCTCCTCAGCCACGACCTGTGGGTCACAAGCCGGGCGCAGAACACAGCCGCGAGCACCGCAACGACGATGTTCAGGAACGAAAACATCCACGCCAGCATGATGCCGCCGAAAAAGCCCTGCTCGCTGCCGGAGGCGAGAAGGCTGGCGTTGCCGATGGTTTCCAGCCCGAACATCACGATGAGAAGCATGAACCTGAAGATGTGCCAGGGTCCCTCGTGCAGCCGCGCGGCCCGGACAAGTCCGTGCTTCTCCTTGAACCAGGTATGTTCGGTTTCCGCCGTGTTGAGCGCCCTGCGCAGCCCGTGCAGCATGTCCAGGCCGACGGCGATCTCGCCCTTGAAATCCGCCAGTCCCGACGCGTTCGCCTGCCGTAGAGCGCTGAACTGTTCGTCGAACTCGAGGCTGCCGAGCCTTCCCGAGAAGGACTGCAGCTGGTCCTCGATCGTCTGGTGGGATTTCCGCTTTTCTTCCTCGACCAGCTCGATGACCGTGTGCTCCAGGTCGTCCGGGTTCCTGGATGCCTTGGCGGGCTGATTGCTCTCGCCGCGGCGTTTCCCTGCGGCGACGAGATCGAGATCCCGAGCGACCTTGTCGACGTTAAGGCTCGAGAAGATTTCGGTTCCTCCGCGGAAGTCGTGGTCGGACTCCCGAAGTCTTTCCCTCAGCTTTTCAAGCGCCTCGAATTTTACTGCCAAGTCCCACCCCCACAGCGAGATTCACAATGTTCTTGATGCGGCCGCTACTTGCGGGCCGGCCGCCAGCCTGCGGCAACCGCTTCGGCATCGCTGCAGAACCAGCGTTCGCCCTTGCCTTCAGAAATCCTGGTGCGGGCGTAGTGCTCCTGTCCGGGGACATGGAAGATGCGCTCGTCCTTCGCGCTGATGTTTCCCTTGATTTTGCAGCCGCTTGCGGCTGAAACTTCGGCCAGCGGGGTAAGCAGCGGGAGGGCTGTGGCAGGCTCGCTCCTGCTTGCCCGCCATTCCCAGGGAAGGTCGAAGGATCCGGACCACAGGCCGCGCTTTGAGGCGCGCGCTTCCTTCTGCTTCCCGGCATAGGTTCCGTTGCTGTAGCGCGGCCAGTCGAGAGCGTGACCGTTCGCTACGAGCCATTCCTGCACGCTGGCACCGTCTGCCCTGAAGCAGTTGCCGACAAACCGCCCGTAGCGGTCCCGTTCAACGAATTCGCAAGCGGTCGGCGAAGATTTCGAGAGATACGAGGCAAGTGCGTCGGCTGACTTCGCGCCGCAGCCGTATTTCTTCCCTTTGCCGTTCAGGCAGACCTGCGCCGATTCGGGCGCGTCGACCCCGTTGAAGCGGATGCTTTCGCCGTGGATTTCGATCGTGTCCCCGTCAACGACGGAAGCCTTGCCCTTCAGCACCTGCCCGGCGGAGGCAGCCGGCCACGCGCACGAAACCGCGCACGCCGCTGCCAGCAATGCATTCCGGACGCCCGAAAGAGGGAATCCCCCCTCACTAAAAGATTTCATTTAGCCCCCGCAGGCTGTTATGCGGCTACCTAAACGACAGCCGCCAATTATGCAATCCTTGATGTTCCAAATCGGCGAAGATCAGAAAGTCCGGTTTCTCTCCCGCTCTTCCGTCTATCTCAAAGACTAGGTTGTTCCCAACTTACAAGGACGTGCTGCCCGGTCGAGCGTGGCGGCCATCAAGGCGAGCTTTGATCACCCCCATCGACAGTTCTTCGATATGGTGGTTCATGGATTTGCCCCGTTGACCGACTGCTGCTTCATGCTCGAACATAGCGGGGGTGACTGCTTGCTGCATCGAGATGGATAATCGAATGAGAGTGCTTTTCCTTTCTTGGTTTCTCTTTGCCACACCGGCGGCTTTGGCCCAAGTAACCACCTGCTACGGCGATCAGTGCACTATCGAAGAAAATGGCACCAAGAGAGTACTGACTGTCAAAGAGGTCGGAAAAGTCAAAAGGCAAAACGCCCGGACAGCGCTGGGAAATGTCGAATGCAAAGCTGCCACTGACCCCGCTGTCTACGAAAAAATGATGACCGAGCTTTCGCCCAATTCCCCTATTAGCCCGATCGGTACGGTTCAGATGGCCCGCTAGACGCGCTCGCGCCTCAACCCACCACTCCCACGGACGAGGAGTGGGCGGACGGGCGGACGGCCATGCGCGCGGTCCTGACCGACGCGGCAGACGCGCGCGTGGTTCTCGGCGGGCGCGTGAGCGGCTACAAGGGGCGCATGCCGGGTATCGCCTGAGGAGACGCTCTTTGCGCTCCAGGCCGGACAGCCAGTTTTCCTCCTCGGAGGCTTTGGCGGATGCGCGCGCGACATCGCGCAAAAATTGAAGCTGCTTGCGCCCAAAGCCGCGCCGCTGGCTTGGCCCGGCCGAAATGCTTTTGACGGGTTCGATCCTTCCAGCTTGAACAATGGCCTGACGGAGGAGGAGAACCGCAAATTGGTACGGACAGTTCACGTTGACGAAGCGGTCGCCTTGATCCTGCGCGGTCTGCTGAGGCTGGCCGGCCGCTCGGCTGGGAGCGCCTGACATGCGCTGCTGACCGAAGCGTAGATGACGCAGAAGGCGGCCACCGCGATGGCCGGAACCTCGATGGCTAGAGCGATCAGAGGTCGGGAAATCGGAGGCAGCGGACCTGCGATTTGCTCACGCACCATGGAATGCGATCGAGAGGACTTATCTGGACCAAGCTCGAGTAACGACAGCAATGGGCTTTTGAGATAAGGTTGGGACGCGATGGCATTGAGCAAATAGAGCTATATCCGGGAACCGAAACAATCCACAGAAATATTTTGTTGGTATTTTTGTTGGCTAGTCCTGCTATAGCGTGAGTCCTAACGATTTGGAAACAGAGAGAGTTTTCCATCGTTTGGATTCCGCCTCTGGGCACCACTCCTTTCCAAAGCAAAATCAAGAGCTTGGCTGGACGCACCAACGGCGCAAGCAGCCGACGTCATGTCGCGCCATGTTGCAAACTGCTACCGTTGATTTCCAAGGGCCTCCTGCGACTATCGGCAGGTCCACGCGACATGCGCGCGACATGGGAGGGGATCATGGGCTCTCGGCAATAAGGTTCTGGGGTGGTCGACCAATGTTCAGAAGCGTGAGTTGGAGGAGTTTGTGGCCAGGCTCAGGGCGATGGATGGGTCTGAACTCGGAATGGTCGTAGCGTGCGCGACCAATCACCGGCATTTGGTTGCAAAGACAAGAGGGTGGAACCTGCTGGAGCCAGCTCTCTGCGAAATGCAAGAGCCCGCGCTTGCGCTTAAGATCGGGCAACTGATCAAGGATTTTGCAGGCCAAAAATCGCCCCGAGCTTGCTGTCGGATTTTTCGTGTGGCTGCACTCGGTTCGGGCCGCCAACAATCCAGATCTGCGGCAGCTCGGCCGAGACATGTGGAAAGAACTGGGCCGCGGCTTCGAGCACGTTGAGGATTCAGCCAAGGGCTTCGAGAGAGTCACGGGCTTCGAGTTCAACACAAGCGGTTACGACGCTTATCCCGCCGGCCTTACGCCTAGCCCAGTGTAGATGGGACTTTACATGAGAGAGAGGCGCCCCTTCTTCCGTGTCTTCACTGTCACCCAAAAGGAGGCTGCCGCTCAACAGATTGAGGCGGCGATTGCTGCTTTCCACGCAGGGGAATTTGCCGTCACCATCACGGGAGGCCTGTGGGCAAGCATCCGCGATAACCCAAATCGCCCGGTCCTGGACAACGGGAGCTGGGTCACTCGGCTCAATGAAACGAGGGATTGGCTCAAACACAAGAGACCACGTGATGACGCTAGGGCCTTGGTCGCCTTCGAAGCCGGGCTGTTCATCCTGCGGGCAATGGACAAGTGGGAGCCATGGACGCCGCCTATGCTCGCATTCAAGGATCTATGGTTTTCCTCACCTAAACTTATGCGTCCTGAGGATTATTCCCCCGAACAGTGAAAGCCCACCACCGTTGAGGAGCGGACGCGAGGAACATTCCGGCTTAACATATGTTATACGGGCTATGGCAAAGCCCCCTCCGCTCCCGCCAACCTCGTCTCGCGTCCTGATTCTCGCGCTGTGCCTTGATCTTGCCTTGCGCAAGCAGCAACAGGCCATCAAGCTAACGAGCCCGCCACCCGTGAGGCAGCGGGCTCTTGCCCTCTTTTAAGCGTGATTAGATCCAGCGGTCCCGGCGCTGGTCGCTGGCCACAACGAGGCCCACCAGCAAGCCTACAGCCGCACCGATCATGAAGGCGGCCGACACTGTGCCAGGATTTTCTTGAACGACACCGGAAGCCGTAGCCGCCCTGTTCCGAAGGGCTTGCGTTGTCCGAGACACGCTATCAGCAGCGCCCTCATACCAACCAGTAGCTTCCTCGACCACCTCTTCAGCGCGCTCGGCGAGCGTTCGATTGATCTTGTTGATCTCGCGCTTCAGTTGCGCAACCTGCTTCTCCAAGGCTTCCTGAGCTTCCCGCTGCGTCTCCGTCGGCTTTGCGGCTTCGTTTGGGTCGTCGGCCATTGTGATCTCCCTTGGGTGGGGCTCAACGGCCGCCGCAGGGTATGGTTCCTCAGCAACAAAAAAGGCCCGCCACCGTGTGAGGCAGCGGCTTGCTTGGTGTGCGGGTTAGTGCTTGTCGCTGCCGTCACTGTCACGGTCATTCCAGCGCTTCTCTGCTTCTGCCCATGTGTCAGCAGTCGGCCCCTGTGCGTCGCATTTCCTGCAGCGGACGTGATAGTCGCCGTTGAAATGCTCGACAGCGACATCGCGGCTGGCATCGAAGGGGCAGGGCTTTAAGCGGGTTGGCATCAGTGCCGCCCAGCCGGGGCATCGAGAAAGTCAAGGAATGCGTTCGCTACTTCAGTGCCGCTCGCGGCGGTGCGGGTTGTGTCGCAGCCCCGAACAATCGCAGCGGCGATCTTCAGCATGTCGGTTCGGCTTCCGACCAGCTTGGCCACCACGGCGTTTTCCGTGCCGCTGTCTTCGCTATTGCCGCATTGGTGGCTTTGACTATGTTGGCCTTTGCGCCTGGGTCCCTTGCACATAGCGGCGGCACTGACGAACGGTTTCCATAGTAACCACAAGACGGGCGACTATCACTGTCACTGAAGCAGGCAAACAATACTTAAAAGCATCCTGTCGGTGCCTCTGGGCATCGTGTTCATGCGTGGCGGGCCAATCACCTATATTTTGAATGTCGTCGACACATGGCAGAGCGATGCATCGATGGTCGTAAAGATCCTGATGAACCTGACGCTTGATGCCGTGCTGGCGTTCATTTGGCCGATCACTTGGGCACTCTGGCTTTTCAAGTACATGTCGGGCGGCGAAACGCCGCTAACATCGGTGCTTGGCTTCTGACCATGCGGCGCTCTCAATGACCCGCCTATCTGTTGCAGAAGAGCTCGAAAGCGCTGCCGATCGCATCGCCGATATGTCGCGCTCGGATCTACAGATCATCCTGCGTCGCGCTGCGTTGATGCTTAGAAACGTCTCTGGCGTGCCGCTGGAGCCCGCGACGGAGGACGCTCTAAACTCCATCGCGGCGGAAATGAAAATCGGCCGGTCGGAACTCATCCAGATCGTGCTCCGCGAATGGCTGGAAACCAACGCCTATCTGCCAGTCCGCATTATCGACGAGGAAAGCGAGACGGACGGCAGCGCTTAGGAGATAGGACGGATACCGATGCCCGCAACGAAACACCAGTGGAAGGCCTTCCGAGAAGAGCTAAGCCAGCAGCTTGAAGATGAGCGGCGGTTTATCGCGAATGCGGAAGCAGGGAAAACCGGCACTTGGAGCGTTGAGCCGGGCAAGGGAAAAGTCGACACCACGGCCGCTCATGTGGAGATATCGAGGCGTGCAGTCCAGGCCCTTGAGGGGGTCATTGCCAAGATCGATCAGGACCATCTGGCAGAATAACCATGACCTTCGCCGGCTACCGACTAAAAGTGACTATCTGGGACAGCTCGGCGATGTCGCCATAGATCATCGAACCTTTGACGAGAAAACAGCTGTCACCGAGGACTTCGAAGAGTGCGCTTGACGCCGTGCAAACCGGCAGGTTCTTCGAATTGGCGTAGGTATCGAGCGTCGCGGTTTCGACCTTACTGTCCGCGGCTTCGGCATAGCTGACGCTGATCGCAAAGATAGCGATAGCAAGGTGGCTCGGGGATAAGTAAGGTCGCGACATACATCCAAAATAGCACCGGCCCTTGATGGGCTTCGTCCATCGATTGGATGAAGCGGTCACCCATATTAGCAAGATCTTGATTAAAATGCCGCCCGCCCCAGACTCATGGGATGGCGCGAGGAATTGGGATTGGTGATCTGGTGGCAATCACGGCCACCGTCCGCAGACGGGTCACTGAGGACCGCGTCAGCGTCTTAATCTCGACCCCTACGACTTCCCGCATTCGATCATTGACCATACGAAGGTGAAGAAGGGGCAGCAGATCGAGCTTACCGGCGAGGTCACGCGCATAGAGGAGGAAGGCGGCAGGGTGACAATCGCCATGGGACCGCTGGTGACGGTCGACATCGATAAGGTCAGACTGATTGAGAAATACCGGCCGCCAAAGCGACAGAAGCCGCTGCGCGATATGGTGGATTAAGCGGGGGCGAAGCTGGCCACGGGATAACTAAGCGACGGCGGGCGCTCGCGACTAGGCTAGGCTTGGCGACGCTCTTCGGGCTCCAGCCCTGCCCTGAGTTTATCCAGGCTGTTCGCGCCATTTCTAAATAGCAACATGACTAGCCACGCGGCGTCGTCACGGCCTTGCTCGTCCGAAATCCCACAGGTGAGGCAATACTCGTCCAAAGCCTGGCGAAGAATGCTGAGCTGCTCCGGGTCAGCTATTCCTGTGAAGGGCATCGAGCCAACTCCCTTTTGCGTTAGGGCGAAAGCGATCGACACTTTCAATCGCCCCTGTGCCGTTCGAAAAGCAGGCGACGGTTCATTGTACGAGATCGGGCAGAAGAGTCTATTCGGAAGTTGGGTTAACCACAGCGGAATGATTATTTGCCCGGCGGGCGAGACGTCGTCGTTCACTAGGGCGGCGATTATATGTGACGAACCCGCCTACCGCTTGGCAGCTAGGGCCTTTGCTTCCCGGAGCAGCGATGCCCAGTGGAGCCCGAGGAAGACGATAAGCTCTCGGGCCTGTTGTTCGGTAATGCCCGTTTCTTTGACCAAGCGTCGAACGACGAAATCAACGTTGTTCGGCGCCCTATCCTGTTCGTCAGCCATAGGAGAAACTCCTTACGCTTCTAACTTCGTTGTCTGGCGCTTGTTCCTACGCGCGTGACTAAAAAAGCACCGAACTAGCCCCCTAGCCGTAGACCGCCCCTGTGCACGAACCGCTCCCGGCCGAGCAATAAGTCCCTCCCTCAGCCCATCGACATCGGCGCCGCGTGTGGTCTTCCCCAATCGGCGGGCCTGCCGTTCAACAGATTGAGCGCCGCTTCGTGTACCGATGGAAACCTTCCGCGATCACGCCATATCCACGGGCGCAAGCACTGTTAGCTTCTTGGTGCGGCGGAATCGCGGAAAATCAAATGGCATTGCGTATCAGGCTGCCTGGCGGCACGCTGAAGGTGAAGACCTATCGCGAGTTGCGTACGCGTGAGCGCGACAGGCGCGTGCCCGTCATAAAGCTAGGGTCGATTTACCTGATCTGGTGGTCCACGAAGCAACACCCCCACGACAATTAGCTGGCTTTCTCACCGGCAGCGATATCTACTCTCCGAGGGAGAAGCGCTTTCTGGGGAGGAAGCCTTGCGTGGCAGACCTCGCACCGTACTGGTAGCGGGGGTTTTTGGGTCGGTCCTTGGATTTTTACTGTTGCTACTGATCCTGCAAGCGGTAAGCAGCCTACTGCCGTAGTGCTGCCGCGCCCTCTATCGCGAGACTGACAGGCATAACTAGCTCTCCGGCCAAGTGGCTGGCCTGGCGGCCGTCGGCATTAGCACGCGCTGAATTAGTTCCGATTTTAACGAAACGTTGACCACGCTGTCCTATTCTGGGACAGCGCGGTCAACCCCAAGGGCTGCGCAGGCGGCTCCGGCAATTCAGCACCCCGCGTCACTGCCGGAGCCGCTTCCACACTCCTCTAGAATACCAGCAACGGTTGAATCAACTGTTACCGCACGTGCTTTCCAGTGCACTTTCCCAGTCGTTAAACTTTGATGGATCAGGGCCTCGCCTTCACGGTTTGACGCTGGGACACACGCCTGGGCCGCCCTCAAAATGGCATGGCTATTGAACAGACATGCCCCGCCGGCTTGCTGCCGAGCGAAGACGCCGTCCTGCTGCTATATGGATCATTAGCCGCGCACAGACCATTGCGGCGCGCGTTCCCGACGAAGACGCCACGCGGCAGTACCGTCCTGGCGATTTGTGGCGATGAGATAAGGTGAACCCAGCGCCCTCGATTAAAGACTGAAGCCGGATGTCGTATCACCGCCACTAGACCGGGCTGATGGCGATTGCCTGCGCGACCCCAGACGCATTTCCGCGCCTATCGGCAACATCAGGTGACCTGAGCGCATCATTGCGGCTTGGCCCGGCGAAACATCTTTGCTCGCATTAGGCGGATGACGGATTTGATTTGCTTGGTGATCCCCTATCCTTAGGGCAAACTGCCTGCCGGGGCTCTAGGAGGCGAAATGAGAGCACGCGCAGCAACGGTTGGAGATCTGGAAGCTCTTTTCCGTGATCTGTCCAAGCGGATATCGGACGAATACGCCGCGGCCGGCAAGGACAGCAAGATCGCCTACGACAATCTGATGATGAACTTGAAGGAAGGCCGTGCTCACGCGCTTGTGCAGGGCGAAAAGACCGTGGCGATCATCGCGTGGCACGAGAATAGCGACGCTGCTGATACGCTATTCGCGGCACAGGAGGATTTCTTCAGCGCCGCGACCGTTCGCTTCTGCAAGCGGCACATCCGCCATATCCAGGCGCTCGCCGGCAACCTCCCCATTCACTCGCGCAGCTGGCTTCAGAGACCGGACGTCGCAAAATGGTTTCGGATAATCGGCTATGTCGAGCGAGGTCAGGAGAATGGCGCCAACCTGTTCGAACTGCCGCCGGCCCCCGCCGCATAAGAAATCAGGCGTGCTGCAAAACGCTGCCATCGAGTTCCGATGGCGCCGCGCTGACATCGGCGTGCCGATGGTTGAATCCAATTATATCGCCGCTCCGATGCGCCAGCCAAAAGGCCCGCCGCTCCATTTGCGAAACGGCGAGGCCCATATTTGGGGACAACCGGGCTGTTGCCGGGCATTGCTTACGGTGCAATTCAGGTGCCAGACGGCCGACCCATAATGGGCCGCCGCCCCCGGGAAGCGCGGACCATCTTCCGCGATCACACCACTGCCATAGCTCGCCATTCCTGCTATAGTTCCTTGCGGCGGACCTGATTTCCGCCTGGCCGGCGCCCATCAGGCAATCTACCCCAACGCCCCCCCAAAGTGGCGCCGGCCAACCTTCCCCACCGACACAGTCATGCACCTCGTTGCGAGGGCGAAGCGCGCGATCGTCGTCAGGCCCGATAGTCCGGGGCAGCGGTTCGACCCCTCCAGAGCGGCGGACTTTCAACTCGAAACGCCCGGCTGGCGATTCCAATCCGGCAGATCGCCTGGAACGGCAGGGCGATCCGACATAAATCCAAAAAACCGCTAGCAAGCCGCTTCCAGAAAGTGTTGAAGATCGTGCCGATCGCATTGAACGCGTCGCGATCCAGTTGCGCTCGGCGAGGCTTGATGATTTGTTGCCCCTTCAAGGAGAATGAATGATGCGCGAGCCTGTCGGTCAAGACGAATATGGGTCGGCCAACCCCTTCGACCCGGACGACCTGACGACGTTGAACGTGATGGGTCCAGGGGTGGCCAGCAACGATTTCGAGAAATACGCGGTCGCCGTGATCATCGTTTTCGGCGCTCTCATCATTGGCGGCTTGATGGCCGCAACCCTGGCCTTGGGGCACCGTAACGGCTTCCTGTACGCGCTTGGCGGCGCCACCGCGGCGTGGATATCCGGAAATGCGCTTCTGCTCGATCGGCCGCGAATCTATGCCTTGTTCGTCGGCATCGCGGCGGTGATGCTGATTGCGTCCACCATAACGCTGGTCATCTGACCGAACAAAATCAATATCCGATCGCCTCGCCAGATGCGGCGCGGCTGTCGATGGCGCCGTTGTAGCGGGCGCCGCCGCCCTTCTCGATCTCGGCCAGGCTCTTGCCGCCGACCAGGATGCCGGCCGCCTGGCCCCAGGTCGCATCGGTGACATCGAGGTGGTAGCCCATGCCGGCAAGCAGTTTTTCGGTATCGGGCGACAGGCCGAACGGTTCGATATACACCGTGTCGGGCAGCCATTGGTGATGAATGCGCGGCGCGTCGATCGCCTCCTGGATGTTCATGCCGTGATCGACGACGTTGATGATCGCTTCAAGCGTGATGGTGATGATGCGCGAGCCGCCGGGGCTGCCGATGACCATGAACGGCTTGCCGTCTTTGGCGACGATGGTCGGGCTCATCGACGACAGCGGCGTCTTTCTCGGCTCGATCGCATTCGCCTCGCCCTGGACTAGGCCGTAGAGATTGGGCACGCCCGGTTTCTGGGTGAAATCGTCCATTTCGTTGTTGAGCAGGATGCCGGTGCCGTCGGGGACGACGCCGGCGCCGAACGAGCCGTTCAGCGTGTAGGTCACCGCGACGGCGTTGCCGTCATTGTCGACGATCGAATAATGCGTCGTCTCCTGGCTCTCGCCAAAACCCTTCGGCATCAATTCCTGCGACACGCCGGCCCGGAACGGATCGATCTTTTCGCGGATTTCTTTCGCATAATTCTTGTCGAGCAGCTTTTCGACCGGATTGTCGACGAAGTCGGGATCGCCGAGCGCCGAATTGCGGTCGACATAGGCATGGCGCATCGCCTCGACCATGACTTTGACGGTTTCGGCAGAACCCGCGCCGAGATAGGACAGCGGGTAGAATTCCAGCACGTTGAGGATCTCGCAAATGATGACGCCGCCCGAGCTCGGCGGCGGCGACGAGGTGATCTCATAGCCGCGGTAGTTGCATGTCACCGGCTCGAGTTCGCGAACCGCATAGCTCTCGAAATCCGCCTTGGCCAGAATGCCGCCCTTCTCCCCGCTCGCCCTAACGATGCCGTCGGCGATCGGTCCTTTGTAGAAGGCATCGCGACCTCGCTCCGAAATCGCTGAGAGCGAGGCGGCGAGATCGGCCTGAACAAGCCGCTCGCCAATGGCATAAGGCTTGCCGTCCGGCTTCAGGAAGATGGCGGCCGCGGCCGGGTCCTTGGCCAGCCGCTCGGCGCCGCGTTCGAGCGAGGCGACGTCGCCCTGCTCCAGCACGAAGCCGTCCCTGGCATAGCGGATGGCCGGCGCCATCAAGTCCTGCCGCGTCAGCGTGCCGTACTTTTCCCGTGCGGTCTCGAAACCGGCCACCGAGCCCGGCACGCCGACCGCGAGATAGCCGTTCAGGCTGGCGCCTTTCACCGGCTTGCCGTCCTTGTCGAGATACATGGTTTTCGTCGAGGCGAGCGGCGCCCGCTCGCGGAAATCGAGGAACGTCGAGCGGCCGTCCTTGAAGCGGATGGTCATGAAGCCGCCACCGCCGATGTTGCCGGCGTTCGGATAGACTACAGCCAGTGCGTAGCCGACGGCGACCGCCGCATCGACCGCGTTGCCGCCCTTCTTCAGCACCTCGACGCCGACTTCAGACGCGAGATTCTGGGCGGTCACCACCATGCCATGCTCGCCCTTCGCCGGCTGCGGCGAGGCGGCGAATCCGGCCAACAGCGGCGCAAAGGTCAAGGTGAGGGAAAGACTGACTGCGATTAGGGTGCGGCGGTGCATGGCCGTTCTCCGAGGCGTGGGATCCGCCTAGAAAAGCCGGTTGGTGAGGTTGAGTCCATGGCAATAGAACAGAAAGGGATTGGTGCAGCCCTCACCGGCCGCTTCGCAAGCCGCCGTTGCGATCTTCGGCTGATGTAACGGCATGGATCCTTAGGGTCTCCGCGTTGACGGCAAGCCCTATGCTTCACGCTTCAGTCGTTTCGTTCTTGCTTTGTTCCGCGATTATCCTAGTGATTCAAACATAATGCTGATTTGCGCCGCGACCCGCCTCAGGCGGGTTTTTTCGTTTCAGGCCGACATCAAACAATCCCGCCGCTGCCGCCGGCAACCGCCGGCCGTTCCGCCGCGACCTTGGCCCGATAGCCGGCGGCGCGGTAGGCGGCGACCGGATCGATGGCGCCGCCCGTGTTCAGGCGCGCCATCGCGAGGATCGGCTCGACATCGGTGCGATAGGCGGCTTTCAGCGTCTGCGTCGCCATCAGCGCGTCATTGGCGTCCTGATAGGCTTCCAGCGCCGTGCGGTCGACCAGCAGCGCCTGCGCATAGGCGCGCTGCACCTCGACCGCCGACAGCATCAGGCTTTCGATCGGGTCGCTGACGTTGTGGCTCTGGTCGAGCATGTGGGCCGGATCAAAACCTTCGGCACCGGCAAGCTCGGCATCGACCAGTTCGTTGAAGACGAGGAAGAGCCGGTAGGGATCGATGGAGCCGGCGTCGAGATCGTCGTCGCCATATTTCGAATCGTTGAAATGGAAGCCGCCGAGTTTCTTGAACTGGATCAGCCGCGACACGATCATCTCGATGTTGACGTTGGGCGCATGATGGCCGAGGTCGACCAGGCAGAACGCCTTGTCGCCGAGCTCTCTGGCGATGATGTAGTTGGTGCCCCAATCCTGCACGACCGTGGAATAGAAAGCCGGCTCGTACATCTTATGCTCGGTGAACAGCTTCCAGTCGCCCGGCAGTCCGGCGTAGATCTCCTTCATCGCGTCGAGATAACGCTCGAACGCCTTGGCGAAATTGACCTGGCCGGGGAAATTCGAGCCGTCGCCGATCCATACGGTCAGTGCCTTGGAGCCCAGCGTCTTGCCGATCTCGATGCATTCGAGATTGTGCTCGACCGCCTGCCGGCGCGTTGCGGCATCGGCATGCGACAGCGAGCCGAACTTGTAGGAAAGTTTTTGGTCCCTGGCGTCGGAGAACGTGTTCGAATTCATGGCGTCGAAGCCGAGGCCGAAGCGGGAGGCCGCCTGCTTCAGCCGGTTCGGATCCGCCTTGTCCCACGGAATGTGCAGCGAGACGGTCGGCGTCGCCTGCGTCAACTGCCGGATGACGGCGCAGTCCTCAATCTTATCGAAAATGTCGCGTGGCTCGCCGGCGCCGGGAAAGCGGGCAAAGCGGGTGCCGCCGGTGCCGACGCCCCAGGACGGGATCGCGACGGCAAATTTTTCGACTTTGTCGCTAATAGCGTCGATGGCGATGCCGCGACGGTCGAGGCGCTCGCCGAGCGAGTCGTAGTCGCGCTTAAGGTCGGCCTCGCGCGTGGCATTGTCCTTGTCGACGATGTCGGCGGAGATGATCTGTTCCATCGCCCGTCCCCGCTCAGCGCGTGAACGACTGGGCGTTGCCCGCGTCGACATTGACGATGTTGCCGGTCGACTTGGCCGACATGTCGGAGGCGAAGAAATAGATCGCCTCGGCGATGTCTTCGGGGAACACCGAACGCTTCAGCATCGAGCGCGAGCGGTAATGCTCCTCGAGATCATCGGTCGACATCTTGTAGGCGGCGGCGCGCTGTTCCTTCCACTCGCCGGTCCAGATCTTCGAGCCGCGCAGGACGGCGTCGGGATTGACGACATTGACTCTGATCTGCGCTTCCGCGCCTTCCAGCGCCAGGCAGCGCGCCAGGTGGATTTCGGCGGCCTTGGCCGTGCAATAGGCGGCGGCGTTGGGCGACGCGGCAAGCCCGTTCTTGGAGGCGACGAAGACGACGTTGCCGCCAATCCTTTGCGCGCGGAACAGCCGGAATGCTTCGCGCGAAACGAGGAAGTAGCCGGTCGACAAGATGTCCATGTTCTTGTTCCACAGCGCCAGCGTCGTCTCCTCGATCGGCGCCGAGGTTGCTAGGCCGGCATTGGACACCAGAATATCCATGCCGCCGAACTCGACAGCGGTCTCAGCGAAGCCGGAGATCACCTGGTCCTCAGCGGTGACATTGATGACCAGCGGCCGCACGAAATCCTTGCCATAGGCTTTGGCCAGCTCGTCATTGGCGCTGGCAAGAGCGGCCTCGTCGATGTCGGCCAGCACGACGCAGGCGCCTTCGCGCAGCAGCCGGTTGGCTGTCGCCCGGCCGATGCCGCCGGCGCCGCCGGTGACCAGCGCGATCTGACCGGCAAGAGCCTTCGGCTTCGGCAGGCGCTGCAGCTTTGCCTCCTCGAGCAGCCAGTACTCGATGTCGAAAGCTTCCTGCTCGGGCAGGCCGACATAGGTCGACACCGTCGAGGCGCCTCGCATGACATTGATGGCGTTGACGTAGAATTCGCCCGAGATGCGCGCCGTCGCCTTGTCGCCGGCGAAGGTGAACATGCCGACGCCGGGCATCAGATAGACCACGGCGTTCGGATCACGCACCGGTGGCGAATCCGCATGCTTGCACCTGTCATAATAGGCCTGATAGCCAACGCGATACTCCGCTACGTCGTTGGCGAGCCGGGCGATGACGGCATCGACGTCGGGGGCCTTGGGATCGAACTCGATGACCAGCGGCCGGATCTTGGTGCGCAGGAAATGGTCCGGGCAGGATGTGCCGAGTGCCGCCAGCGGGCGCAAATCCTTCGAATTGACGAATTCGAGCACGGCGGGCGAATCGTCGAAATGGCCAACCTTGTGGCTTTTCTCCGAAATCAGGCCGCGGATCCTCGGCATCAGCTTCGCCGCCACGGCGCGACGCGCCGGCGCGTCGAGCGATTTGACGACTTCGCCACCGAAGATCGGCTTGCCTTCAGACTGGCGCTCGAACCATTCGATCGCCTGATTGATCACCGAGATCGTCGTCTCGTAGCATTCCTGAGGCGTGTCGCCCCAGGTGAACAGGCCATGGCTTGCCAGCACGACGCCCTTGGCTTCAGGGTTCTCGACGCAGAATTTTTCCAGCCACAGGCCGAGCTCGAAGCCCGGACGCTTCCATGGCAGCCAGCCGATCGTCTCGCCGAAGATCTCCTTGGTCAGCGCCTTCGAATCCTTGGCGGCGGCAATCGCAATGATCGCATCGGGATGCATGTGGTCGACATGGGGCTTCGGCACGAAAGCGTGCAGCGGCGTGTCGATCGAGGCCGCGCGCGGATTGAGGTTGAAGGTGCAGTGAGGCAGATAGCCGACCATCTCGTCTTCATGCTCGAGGCCGCGATAGAGGCCCTTCAGCGCGCGCAGCTTGTCCATGTAGAGCGTGGCGAAGCCGTCTGTTCTAATCGAGGCGCTGTCGCCGCCCGAGCCCTTGACCCACAGCACTTCCACGCTCTCGCCGGTGAGCGGATCCTTTTGCCAGATCTTGGAAGAGGTGTTGCCGCCGCCATAGTTGGTGACGCGCTTGTCGGAGCCGAGAACATTCGAGCGATAGACGAGACGTTCCGGCTCGCTCATTGCTTGGGCTTTCGCCTCATCCCAAAGATTGGCAAGGCGCGTGCTGGAGCGCTTGTCGAGCATAGGTAAATCCTCCCGTGACGTGAGACGCGCAAACGGTGCGGTCAATGCCACCGCTTCGCGGGCCAGATGCCACCGCATAGCGGGTCAGCTTTGGTCGAATGTCAACGGAAGCGGCGACATTGTCAATCATAAACGATCAAGATTGATCATATTGCGCTGCACAATGGAAATATATGATCGGAAATGATTGACACTGCGCGTTTTGGGTGCCTAGATGCTGCGGCAGGGAGGAACCATGCACGAGAAAGAGCGCCACAGGATCATCTTGTCCGCCGTCCAGGAAAAGCCTGTGGTGACGGTGCAGGAGATGGTCGACCTGACGGACTCGTCCGAGGCGACGATCCGGCGTGACATTGCGGCGCTGCATGTGCAAAAGCGCCTGCGCCGCGTGCGTGGCGGCGCCGAAGCGATCACGCCACCGCAGTTCATCGGCCTGGCCGGCCGGCCCTTTTCTGTCAACGAGACGATGAACGCTTCGCAGAAGCGGGCGATCGCGCGGGAGGCCGTGGAACTCTGCAAGGACGGCGAGCCGATCATCATCAATGGCGGCACCACCACCTTCCAGATGGTGCATTTTCTGACCGGCCGCCGGATGCCGATCTTCACCAATTCCTTTCCGATCGCCGAGCACCTGCTCAAGCACTCCAAGAACACGGTGATGCTGTCGGGCGGCACCAT
Organism: Mesorhizobium sp. WSM4813; assembly: GCF_055811555.1. Classification (NCBI taxonomy): domain Bacteria; kingdom Pseudomonadati; phylum Pseudomonadota; class Alphaproteobacteria; order Hyphomicrobiales; family Phyllobacteriaceae; genus Mesorhizobium; species Mesorhizobium sp. WSM4813. The sequence goes on along the minus strand of NZ_JBVVQU010000040.1, from coordinate 23,945 downwards.
CTACCGCGAGCAGAACATCATCCTGTCGCCCTTCGAGAATGACGTGACGCGCAATTTCTATGCGCGTCGCATGTTCATGGGCGCGCAAGGGCTCGGGCCACTCGGCTTGATGGAAGGCGATCCGCTGCTGATCCAGGCCGAGCAGAAACTGATCGATCAAGCCGACGAACTGGTGGTGCTGGTCGACTCGTCGAAATTCCGCAAACGCTCGAGCCTGATCCTGTGCGGCCTGTCGCGCATCGCCACCGTCATCACCGACGACGGCATCGAGGACCGCGAGGCCAAGATGTTGGAGGCCGCCGGTGTGACGCTGATCGTCGCCCGCACAACGCTTGGCAATAAGGAAGAATCTTCGCTGCAGGCCTGAGACGCCCGCAGCGGCGATGGAATGCAACGCTCAAGGGAGGATATTCGATGAGCTTTCTGAAGAAATTGATGGTTACGGCGGCGTTCTCCGCCGCCATGTTCGTGAATGCCGCCTATGCCGAGAACGTCAAGATCGCGCTGGTGGTCAAGTCGCTCGGCAACGGCTTCTTCGATGCCGCCAACAAGGGCGCCGAAGAGGCGGCCAAGGAACTCGGCGGCGTCGACATCATCTACACCGGCCCGACCAAGGCGACCGCCGAAGCCCAGATCGAAGTGATCAATTCGCTCATCGCCCAGAAGGTCGACGCCATCGCCATTTCGGCCAATGACGCCGATGCGCTGGTTCCGGCGCTGAAGAAGGCGATGGATCGTGGCATCACCGTCATCTCGTGGGATTCGGGCGTCGCTCCGGAAGGCCGCCAGCTCCACCTCAACCCCTCGGACACCAACCTGATCGGCGAGACCATCATCAAGCTTGCCGCCGACTACCTGCCGGAAGGCGGCGATGTCGCCATCCTGTCGGCTTCGTCGACCGCGACCAACCAGAACGCCTGGATCGACGCGGCCAAGAAGGTGCTGCCGGAGAAATTCCCGAAGATCAACCTCGTCGCCACCGTCTATGGCGACGACGACTCGGCCAAGAGCACCGACGAGGCCAAGGGTCTGCTGAAGTCCTATCCGAACCTCAAGGCGATCATCGCACCGACCACGGTCGGCGTCGTGGCCGCCGCCCAGGTGGTGACCGACCAGGGCCTGATCGGCAAGGTCAACGTCACCGGCCTGGCGCTGCCGTCGGAGTTCAAGAAGTTCATCGACAATGGCGCCAGCCAAGCGGTCGCGCTGTGGAACCCGATCGACCTCGGCTACTCGGCCGTCTACCTCGCCTATGACCTGGCGGTGAAGAAGGAAGAAGCCAAGCCGGGTGCGACGCTGTCGATCGGCCGCGTCGGCAAGGTCACGCTCGACGACACCAATTCGGCTGCGATGGCTCCGCCCTTCAAGTTCGACAAGTCGAATATCGAAGAGTTCTCCAAGATCTATTGATCCTGGAGCGCTTGCACCCTCCCCCTTGTGGGGAGGGCAATTGCATATGCCCCCTCACCCGGATTGCCAACCGAATTGCGAAGGGCAATTCGGGGCAATCCGACCTCTCCCCGAGGGGAGAGGAGGTCGCCAGCGTTGATGCAAGCACCTTCTCCCCAGCGGGGAGAAGGTGGCCCGAAGGGCCGGATGAGGGGGCCTCATATGCGACAGCCCTGCCCTTATGGGGGCGGCGAGACGGCTTCGCGAAGCGATGCAGGCGAGACGGGGTGGGGTGGCGACACCTCAATACACCAGGACCAAATATGCTAATAGACCCCCACCCCGCTCACTTCGTTCGCGACCCTCCCCACAAGGGGGAGGGTGAAGTGGCTCCGCGCCTGACCCTGTCCAGCATCTCGAAGAGTTTTCCCGGCGTGCGCGCGCTGCATGATGTCAGCCTGTCGCTCTATCCCGGCCAAGTGACCGCGCTGATCGGCGAGAACGGCGCCGGCAAGTCGACGCTGGTCAAGATCATGACCGGCATCTACCAGCCCGATGCGGGCGCCATCAGCATCGACGGCCAGGCCGTCACACTGCCCAGCGCGCATGCCGCCTTCGGGCACGGCATCACCGCCATCCACCAGGAAACCGTGCTGTTCGATGACTTGACGGTGGCCGAGAACATCTTTCTCGGCCATGCGCCGCGGTCGCGCTTCGGCACCATCGACTGGCGCACCATGCGCAGACAAGCCCGTGAAGTATTGAACACTATGGGTGCCGGCCACATCGACGCCGACGCGCGGCTGAAGGACCTCGGTATCGCCAACAAGCACCTCGTCGCAGTCGCCCGCGCCATGTCGATCGACGCCCAGATCGTCATCATGGACGAGCCGACCGCAGCGCTGTCGCTGAAGGAGATCGAGGAGCTCTTCCTGCTCATCGAATTCCTCAAGAGCGAAGGCAAGGCGATCCTGTTCATCAGCCACAAGTTCGACGAGATCTACCGCATCGCGGACCGCTATACGGTGTTCCGCGACGGCGAGATGGTCGGCGAAGGCCTGATTAGGGATGCCGGCCAGAGCCAGATCGTGCGCATGATGGTCGGCCGCGCCGTCGACCACATATTTCCGCAACGCAAGGCCGAGATCGGCGCGCCGGTGCTCACTGTCTCCGGCCTGTCGCATCCGACTGAGTTCGACGACATCGGCTTCGAGCTGCACAGAGGCGAAATCCTCGGCTTCTACGGCCTCGTCGGCGCCGGCCGCAGCGAGGTCATGCAGGCGATATCAGGCATCACCCGCACCAGCAGCGGCACGATCACGCTGGAAGGCAAGGCGATTACCCCAAAGTCGGCAGCGGATTCGATCGACGCCGGCATCGTCTACGTGCCGGAAGAACGCGGCAAGCAAGGCGTAGTGATCGGCCTGCCGATCTTCCAGAATATCTCGCTCCCCTCACTTAAGCGCACGTCCAAATCCGGTATGCTGCGGCTGGCGGAGGAGTTCGCGCTGGCCCGTTCCTACACCGAGCGGCTCGACCTGCGCGCCTCTTCGCTCAGCCAGGATGTCGGCACCCTGTCGGGCGGCAACCAGCAGAAGATCGTCATCGCCAAATGGCTGGCGACCGCGCCCAAGGTGATCATTCTCGACGAGCCGACGAAAGGCATCGACATCGGCTCGAAAGCCGCCGTGCACGGCTTCATGGCCGAGCTCGTCGCGCAAGGCCTGTCGGTGATCATGGTGTCGTCCGAACTGCCCGAGATCCTCGGCATGTCCGATCGCGTCGTCGTCATGCGGGAGGGCCGCATCGCTTCGGTCTATGACAACAAGGGGCTCGACGCCGAAACGCTGGTCAAGACGGCAGCGGGGATCGCAGCATGAAGGCTCTTCCTAGATATCGCGAAGTCTGGCTGCTCGCCGCCATCGTCGTGCTGATCGGACTGATCTCGATGCGCTTTCCGGGCTTTGCCGCCCCCGGCAATCTGCGCCAGGTATTCAACGACACCTCAATTCTGATGATCCTGGCGCTGGGTCAGATGGTGGTAATCCTGACCCGCTCGATCGACCTGTCGATGGCGTCCAATCTCTGCTTCACCGGCATGGTGGTGGCGATGCTGAACGCCGCGCATCCGGCAATCCCGATCCCGCTGCTGATCGTCGTCGCACTGCTGGTCGGCCTGGTGCTCGGCGCCATCAACGGCCTGCTGGTATGGCGGCTGAACATTCCCTCGATCGTGGTAACGCTCGGCACGCTCACCATCTATCGCGGCGCAACCTTCGTCATATCGGGCGGCGCCTGGGTCAATGCCGATCAGATGAGCCCTGATTTCATCGGCCTGCAGCGCGCGGCGTTTCTTGGCATCCCGCTCCTGTCGTGGATCGCCATACTGGTCATCGCTTTGTTCTTCCTGTTGATGACGCGCACCGCGCTCGGCCGCTCGATCTACGCCATCGGCGTCAACCCGACGGCGTCGGTCTATGCCGGCATCGATGTCGGCCGCACCAAATTCATCGTCTTTTGCATCTCGGGGATGACCGCCGGGCTTTGCGGTTATCTCTGGATCTCGCGCTACGTCATCGCCTCGGTCGAGGTCGCCAATGGCTACGAGCTCAACATCATCGCTGCCTGCGTCATCGGCGGCATCTCGATTGCTGGCGGCATCGGCTCGGTGGGCGGCGCGGTGCTCGGCGCGTTGTTCCTCGGCATCATCTCCAACGCGCTGCCGGTCATCAACATCTCGCCGTTCTGGCAGATGGCAATTTCGGGCAGCGCTATCATTCTTGCAGTGGTGCTCAACGCACGCGGCGAACGCCGGCAAGGCCGCATCATCCTCAAGAAGGCGGAAGCGGCATGACCGACACCCCTGCCCCACGCCACATTCCCGACCGGCTCGACAAGCCGTTCAGCTCGGCGATCTTCTCCTGGGAGGCGCTGCTGGTCGCGGTAGCGGTCGTCATCTTTGCCGTCAACAGCTTCGCCTCACCCTATTTCCTCGACGCGTGGTCGCTGTCGGACCTGACATTCAACTTCACCGAAAAGGCGCTGATCGCGCTCGCCATGGCCCTGCTGATCATTTCAGGCGAGATCGACCTCTCGGTCGCCGCCATCATTGCGCTGGCCTCGACGATGATGGGCATGGCGGTGCAGGCCGGCGCCGGGACGCCGGTGCTGGTGGTGATCGGCATCCTGGTCGGGCTCGGCTGCGGCGCCTTCAACGGGCTGCTCGTGACCAGGCTCGGTCTGCCGTCGATCGTCGTCACCATCGGCACGATGAGCCTGTTTCGCGGCATCGCCTTCATCGTCCTCGGCGACCAGGCCTACAAAGGCTATCCCCCGAGCTTCGCCTTCTTCGGCCAGGGCTATGTCTGGTGGGTGGTGTCGTTCGAACTGACGCTGTTCCTCGTCGCGGCCGTCATCTACTGGTTCGTGCTGCACCGGACGAGCTTCGGCCGCCGCGTCTTCGCCATCGGCAACAACCCGGTTGCAGCGCAGTTTTCCGGCGTGCGTGTCGACCGCATCAAATTCATCCTGTTCTGCCTGACCGGGCTGATGGCGGGCATCGCCTCAGTGCTGATCACCTCGCGGCTCGGCTCGACCCGGCCATCGATCGCGCAAGGCTACGAATTGGAAGTCATCACCATGGTGGTGCTCGGCGGCGTCAGCATCCTTGGCGGCGCCGGCAGCATAGTGGGCGTGGTCCTCGCCGCCTTTATCATGGGGCTGGTGACCTTCGGCCTCGGTCTGCTCAATGTGCCCGGCATCGTCATGTCGATCTTCATCGGCCTGCTGCTGATTATCGTCATCGCGCTGCCGATCGTCTGGCGGCGGGTGCGAAGGGAGCGCTTCACCTGATGCCCGAAAAATACGCGTTCAAGATGAAGCTCAATCCCGGCATGAAGGCCGAATACAAAAGGCGCCATGACGAGATCTGGCCGTCGCTGGTGGCGCTGTTGAAGCAGGCCGGCGTTTCCGACTATTCGATCCATCTCGACGAAGAGACCAACATACTGTTCGGCGTGCTGTGGCGCCGCGACGGCCACGGCATGGACGAATTGCCGAAGCATCCAGTGATGCAGCGCTGGTGGGCCGAGATGGCCGACATCATGGAGACCAAGCCTGATAACGAGCCGGTGGCGGTGCCGCTGGAAACAATGTTCCATATGGAATGACCCGCCACGTCGCCGTCATCGATATCGGCAAGACCAACGCCAAGGTGGCACTGGTCGATCTGGCCGATATGCGTGAAGTCGCGCTGCGCCGCATGGCGAACGCACCCGTCGCCGACGGTCCCTACCCACACCACGATGTCGAGCTTCTGTGGTCGTTCATCCTCGACAGCCTCGCCGGGATCAATCGCAAACAGCGCATCGACGCGATATCGATCACCACCCACGGCGCGACAGGCGTGCTGGTGGACGCTGCCGGTGAACTGGCGCTGCCGGTGCTCGACTATGAATTTACCGGACCGGATGCCGTTGCCGAGGGCTATGACGCGATCCGTCCGGCCTTCGCCGAGACGGGCACGCCGCGCCTGCCGGTCGGCCTCAATCTCGGCGCACAGCTGTTCTGGCAGCAGAATCGTTTCCCACTGGAGTTCGCCAAGGCCGCGGCGATCCTGATGTACCCGCAGTACTGGGCCTTGCGTTTGACCGATGTCGCTGCCAACGAAGTGACCTCGCTTGGCTGCCACACCGATCTGTGGAACCCGTGGAGAGCGGATTTTTCGTCGCTGGTCGACAAAATGGAATGGCGGCGCCTGATGGCGCCGGTGCGGCCGGCGAAGCATCGCCTCGGCCCGATTCTGCCCGCCCTTGCCAAGCTAGCCGGGCTCGACGCGCAAACGCCGGTGTTTTGCGGCCTGCATGATTCCAACGCCTCGCTGCTGCCGCATCTCCTGTCCGACAGACCGCCTTTCTCCATCGTCTCGACCGGCACCTGGGTGGTGTCGATGGCGGTCGGCGGCAACAAGATCGCGCTCGACCCGGCCCGCGACACGCTGGTCAACGTCAACGCGCTCGGCGATCCGGTTCCCTCAGCGCGTTTCATGGGCGGCCGCGAGTTTTCGCTGCTGACGGAAGGCCAATCGGGAGACTGGACCGAAGAGGACGTTGAGGCGGTGTTCACCAGGACGGCTCTGCTGCTACCGGCAACGCAACAAGGTTCGGGGCCGTTTCCCCATCACACCGCCGCATGGCTCAACGCCGACGGCATCAGCAACGGCCAGCGCTTTGCCGCCATCTCTTTCTACCTGGCGCTGATGACCGCGACCTGCCTCGATCTGATCGGCGCCGACGGTCCGACCATCGTCGAGGGCCCGTTCGCACGCAACCGGCTTTTCACGCAGACGCTGGCTGCGGCGACGGCACGTGCCGTCATTGCGTCCGAGGCCGCGACCGGCACCAGCATCGGCGCTGCCTTGCTGGCGTCGGACCAAGGAAAAATCCAAGGCAAAGGCGAAAGGATCGAACCGCCAGCCGACCCAGCCTGGACAAACTATGCGCGCTCATGGCGCGCGGCAGTCGATACGCGAGGCTGATCACAAAATCCGCTTGCCGAAAGCCGACATGACGAAGTTGACGGTGTCTGTCGCAATCCGCGGTTCCAAACCTGATGTCAGGCCGGAAACATCCATCGACAACAGCCCGCCGGACAAAGCGATGGCCTCCATCGCCTGATGCGTTTCGCGCACCGTGATGCCACCGGAGCCAGCCGCCCAGCCGGCGAATTCGGTCACATCAGGGGAATAGCTGACATGGAAGCCTTGCGTTCCGGAGGTGGCGATGCGGATCGCCTCGTGCATCAGGTCGCGCATGCCCATGGCATCGATGTCGGTCATGGTGAAGGCGGAGACGCGCGAATCCTTCAGCACCCGGGCCTCGGCCGGATCGGCATGGCGCAGCCCGACGATGACGACGTTTTCCGGCGACAGCTGTGGCTGCAGCGCGCCGGGCTTGTGATCGAGACCCAACGCCCGCGCCAGCACCGAGCGTTCCGGCAGATCGATGCCGTCCTCGTCTTCGGGCATAAGTGCGGCGATGGAATCGATCCAGATCAGGCCGAAGGAGTGTGTCGCCCGCGCGGTCGTCGTCAGCGCCTTGTGGGCGATGCGCCGGTCACTGCCGGCGGTGAGCCGGATCAGGCCGGATGGCGGCCGCTCGATATCGGCCAGTTCGACGACATCGAAATTCATCGCCTCCAGCCGGGCGCCGGTCGCCTCCCTAGCGAGGATGCCGGCGGCCGCCGGTTCGGCTGATATCGACACCATCTTGCGGCCGGAGAAATCCTCGACATCGTGCATTGGGGCCTTTTCGACATATTCCGAGGTCATCGCCAGCAGCATGGCGCCATAGCTCATGCGGAAGGCGACACGGTCGCCAACGGCGGGTGGCGGGTTGGCGTCGGTTACATCGAGGAGCAGATGATCGCTGGAGGCGCCGAGCACCCGCACGCCCTTAGCAATCGGCGTCAAACCTTCGATCAGGACGTCCTCGCGGCCGATATTGGCGATGGCACGCAACCTGTCGCCCTCATCGGGAAACACCGGCTGGTTGCCGAAAGCGTCGTAGCCGGATTGGCCGATCGGCCGCGACGGCTTCAGCTTGACCTCGATGATGTCGCTGGTCAGCCGGCAGGCATCGGGTTCGAGTTCGGCCCACGGCGTCTCGCGGAAGGTTTCAACGCCGCCCTGCAGGATTGCCTCGCCGACCCGCAGAATGTTGATGCCGGCGGGCAGCCTGCCTTCGAGCAGCAGCGTCAGCGACGATGACGCCCCGCCTGAGATCCAGTCCAGCCTTGCGCCGGACAGGCGCTCGGTCTTGTAGGCGTGGGCGACGAGCTGCCCGAGATTTTCCTCCGTCGGCATGATGGCGCCGAAGCAGCCAAGATTGGTGCCGATGCCGGCGATGCGAACGCCCTTGAGTGCCAGTATCTGCTCGACCGTCGGAATGAGGTCGTTCGGCCAGATGCCTTCCCTGAGGTCGCCAAGATCGATCATCAGCATGATATCGTGCACGCGGCTCATGCGCTCGGCGATGCGCGATATCTCGCGGATGGTGGCGAGCTCGGATTGCAGGCTGATGTCGACGGTGCGCACCACTTCTTCGACGCGCGCCATCGGCGGGCTGCGCAGCAGCATGATCGGCGCATTGATGCCGCTGTCGCGCAGCCGGCGGATGTTTTCGAAGCGCGATTCGGCGATGCCGGCGACGCCGCCACGGAGCATGGCGCGCGCCACCTGCGGCATGCCGCAAGTTCCCTTGGTGACGCCGAAAACCTTGATACCGGACAGGGCGCATCGATCGACGATCGTGCGTGCATTGCGCTCGATACGGCCAAGGTCGATGGCGACTTGCGGTCCTGACATGATCTAGCCCCTGTAGACCAGACCTTGCGGGTCGATCTCCGGCTTGCGGCCGGCGACCACATCGGCGAGGAATTTTCCGGAACCGCAGGCCATTGTCCAGCCGACATGGCCGTGGCCGGTATCGAGGTAGAGATTTTTGTAACGCGCCCTGCCGATGACCGGCACCGAGTTCGGCATCATCGGCCGCAAGCCGGCCCAGAGCTCGGCCTTGTTCTCGTCGAAGGCGCCCGGGAAAAGCTCCTTGCCGGTCCTGAACATGGCGGCGAAATCGCTCGGCTTATGGCTGCGGTCGAAGCCGGTGAACTCGGCGGTCGAAGCAAGCCGCAGCCGGTTGCCGAGCCGCGAATAAGCGATAAGCTGATCCTCGTCGGCACCGCCCATGGTCGGCCCCTTGCTCTCGTCCTCCAGCGGCACGGTCGCGGTATAGCCCTTCACGGGATAGACCGGCAGGTCGATGCCGTAGCGGCGGCCGAGCAGGCCGCTCTCCGGCCCCATCGAGATGACCACGGCATCGCCTATTACCGGGCCGGCCGAGGTCATCACCGCGCGCACCCGATCGCGTTCGATGTCGAGGCCCTCGACGGTCGTGCCATAGAGAAATTGGACGCCGAGTTTCTCGGCGGCATAGGCAGCGAGGTTTTGGGTGAATTGGCCGGAATCGCCGGTCTGGTCGATAGGCGAATAGACGCCGCCGGCTATTCTGTCCCTGGCTCCGGCAAGGCCGGGCTCGATCTCGACCAGCCGGTCGCGGCCGACGATCTCGATCGGCAGACCGTGCTCGGCCAAATAGCGGTAATTGTCGGTGCCGGCATCAAAACTCTGCTGCGAGCGGAAGAAATAGAGAATGCCCTTCTTGCGCTCGTCGTAGCGAATGCCGGTGTCGGCGCAGATGGCATTGATGCACTCGCGCGAATAGAGCGCCAGGCGCAGCTTGATGTCGGTGTTGGCGCGCAGGCGCGCGTGCGTGCACTGGCGCAGGAAGCGTAGGCTCCAGGCGAAGAAATAAGGATCGAAGCGCAGCCGCACCTTGATGCCGAGATCGTGGTTGTAAAGCGCGCGCAAAAACGTCTTCAGCGCAGCGGGCGAGGCCCAGGCGGTAGCGTCGCCGGGCGACACCAGTCCGGCATTCGATTGGCTGGTGCCGCGCGCCGCCATCGGATGGCGCTCGACCACGGTCACCTCATGGCCGTCGCTCGCCAGATAATAGGCGGCAGCCGTGCCGACCACACCGGCTCCGAGCACCAATATTCTCATGCCGCCCCCAAAGTCACACGCGGCCAAATGCGTCCACGCCGCGCAGCACCTTCAATAGCGCTTCTGCGTGGAGCTTTCGAGCCAAGAACTTGGTCTCAGCCGCGCGACGAATTCTTGCCGGTCAGAATGCGCTCCCACGCCAGCGCGTCGGCGACGATCAGGTCGAGGTCGTCGCGCTGTGGCGTCCAGCCGAGTTCGCGGCGCGCCAACTCCGAATTAGCGACCACCGCCGCGGCGTCGCCCGGACGGCGCTCGCCCATCCGCACCTCGAGATCGTGACCGAAGACGCGCCGCACGCTGTCGATCACCTCGAGCACCGAATAGCCGTGGCTGTAGCCGCAATTGGCGACGAGGCTTGTCCCGCCGGCGCGCAGCCGTTCCAGCGCCAGCCGATGCGCCGCCGCCAGATCGCTGACATGAATGTAGTCGCGCATGCAGGTACCGTCGGGTGTCGGATAGTCGGTGCCGAACACCTGCATGAACGGTCGCTTGCCGAGCGCCGTCTCGCAAGCGACCTTGATCAGATGCGTGGCGCCCGGGGTCGACTGGCCGGTGCGGCCCTTCGGATCGGCGCCGGCGACGTTGAAGTAGCGCAGCGCCGTATAACGCAAGCCATGGGCAATTGCGGCGTCGCGCAGCATCCATTCGCTCATCAGCTTGGACAGGCCGTAGGGCGATTCCGGTGCAAGGCGGGCATCCTCGCGCACCGGCTCCAGCCCGGCACCGCCATAGACGGCGGCGGTCGAGGAAAAGATGAAATTGGGCACGCCTTCGTGCACTGCGGTCTCGATCAGCGTGCGGGTCTTGCAGGTGTTGTTCTCGTAATAACCGAGCGGGTCGGCGACCGATTCGGGAACCACGATGGAGCCGGCGAAATGGATAATCGCATCGACCTTGTTGTCGCGGATGATCGAACCGACCAGCTCCTTGTCGGCGACATCGCCGACGACCAGCTTTGCCTCCGGCGCCACCGCCCACTCGAAGCCGGTCGAAAGCCGATCGAGGACGACGACGCTGTCGCCCGCGTCCAGCAGCTCCCAGACCATATGGCTGCCGATATAGCCGGCGCCGCCTGTCACCAAAACCGTCATCCGTGTCCTCGCTGCTCAAGATCTATCGAAACTGTCTCAACACCCGCCTTACTGGAAAGCCTGCCGCTAGGTCATTAGTACCATTCGTGCCTGCGGTAACCAGTCTCATCGGCGCGTGGCATCGTCCTGAAACAAAATTCATGCACATCAAGGGAATAGGCCATGATCCGTGGCCGTTAGGAACAGGCTTGGGGCGTGGCATTTTGACCAAAAAGGCCAAGTAGACGTCGAATAGGGCAATGATTATGATCCCACGCAAAAATTGGGAAGCCGAAATGAACTATCAGCGGTTCTTCGAAGACGCGATCGACCAGCTCCACGCAGAGCGTCGCTATCGCATCTTCGCCGACCTCGAGCGCATCGTGGGGAAATTCCCCCGCGCCATCTGGCGCGCCAACGGCCGCGCCCAGGAAATCACCGTCTGGTGCTCCAACGACTATCTCGGCATGGGCCAGCATCCAGACGTCATCGCCGCGATGCAGAACGCCGCCGGCAAGATGGGATCCGGCGCCGGTGGCACCCGCAACATCTCCGGGACCAGCAATCCGCTGGTCGAGCTCGAACTGGAAGTGGCCGACCTGCACGAGAAGGAGGCCGCCCTCGTCTTCACCTCCGGCTTCGTCTCCAACGAAGCCTCGATCTCGACCATTGCACGGCTTCTGCCCAACTGCCTGATCGTTTCGGACGAGTTGAACCACGCCTCGATGATCGAGGGCGTGCGGCGTTCGGGCGCCGAGAAGAAGATCTTCCGCCACAACGACGTTGCGCATCTCGAAAGCCTGCTGCAGTCGGCAGGCCGCGAACGCGCCAAGCTGATCGTCTTCGAGAGCGTCTATTCGATGGACGGCGACATCGCGCCGATCAAGCAGATCGTCGATCTTGCCGAGCGCTACAACGCCATGACCTATATCGATGAGGTCCATGCCGTCGGCATGTACGGACGGCGCGGCGGCGGCATCACCGAGCGCGAAGGGCTGGCCGACCGTATCGACATCATCGAAGGCACGCTGGCCAAGGCGTTCGGCACGCTCGGCGGCTATATCACCGGCACAAGTGCCGTGATCGACGCCGTGCGCTCCTATGCGCCGGGTTTTATCTTCACCACCGCGCTGCCGCCGGCCATTGCCGCCGCGGCGACCACCTCGATCCGCCATCTGAAGCGCTCACAGGCCGAACGCGACGCGCAGCAGCGGCAGGCGTCGCGGACCAAGCAGGTTCTTACCGCCGCCGGCCTGCCGGTGATGGACTCCGCTACCCACATCGTGCCGCTGCTCGTCGGCGATCCCGAGCTCTGCAAGATGGCCAGCGACCGCCTGCTCGGCATCCACGGCATCTATATCCAGCCGATTAACTACCCGACCGTGCCGCGCGGCACCGAACGGCTGCGCATCACGCCGACGCCATTCCATTCGGATCAATTGATCGCGGAACTTCAGGATGCGCTGGTCGAGACCTGGGATGCTTTGGGTATCTCGTACGGTTCGGCGGGCCGGCCGGCCGTGAGGGAAAGCGATCGCGTCATTCCGCTGCTGGTGCCGAAGTCCGGCGGCTGAAGCCCGAGTTTCAACTGGGGCTTCAGGCAGCTCACACGCTCGTCATCCACTTCGCCAGCCGGTGTGCGGCTCCCTCGAGCTGGTCGAGGCGGCGGTGGAAGCATAGCCTGAGGAAGGCTTCGCCGCCGGGACCAAATGCGGTTCCGGGCGCCAGGCCGACATTGGCGCGGTCGACGATGTCGAAGGCGGCGGCGCGTGAATCGGTGATGCCGTCGACCGCGAAGAACAGATAAAACGCGCCCTGCGGCACGGCAAAGCGAGCCCTGCCGGTCGCAGCCAGAATGCCGCAGACCAGGTCACGCGCCGCCCTCGCCCGCTCCACCTGCTCGGCGATGAAGGCATCGCCTTCGTCGAGGGCGACGACCGCGCCGCGCTGCATGAACTGGGCAACGCCGGAGGTCGAATACTGAACCAGGTTCTCGAACACCTGCTGCAGCGAGGGATGGGTCTTGATCCAGCCGACCCGCCAGCCGGTCATCGCCCAGTTCTTGGAAAAACTGTTGACGAACAGAATGCGATCCTCATCGGCCATGATGTCGATGAAGGACGGCGCGCGACTATCGCCGTAGTGGAACAGCGAATAGATCTCGTCGGCGATGATCCACAGGCCCCTTTCGCGGGCGAGGTCGAGGATCGCCTGCAGCGTCTCCCTGTCGGCGGTCCAGCCGGTCGGGTTGGACGGCGTGTTGACGAACAGCGCCTTTGTCCTTGGCGTGATCGCCGCCTCGATCTTGCCGACGTCGCAGGACCAGCCATTGCCGGACTGATCGAGCGTGACAGCGACCGGAATAGCGCCCGCCAGGCAGGCGGCAGCGGCGAAGTTGGGCCAGGCCGGCGACAGATAGACGACCTCGTCGCCGTTGCCGGCGACGGCGTCGAGCGCCAGCTGGATGGCATGCATGCCCGAGCCGGTGACAATGAATTCTTCCTCGACGAAACTCTTGCCGAAATGCCTGATGTAATAGCGGGCGAGCGCCTGCCTCAGGTCGGGGATGCCTTTCTGCCAGGTATAGAAGGTCTCGCCGCCGGCCAGCGCCTGGGCAGCGGTATCGGTGATGAAGGCGGGTGTCGGCAGATCGCCCTCGCCGGCCCAAAGCGGGATCATGCCGTCGCGGTCGCGGCCGCGGTTCATGACGGCGACAATGCCGCTTTCCGGCGCGGCCCGGGCCTCGGCGCGCAAATTCTCGATCAAGGTCATGGATAAATCCGTTTTCGTCTTCTGGACTGCTAGCGTGTTTTACGACAGGCGAGAATAGAAAACCCCGGCCGAAATCGACCGGGGTTTTGGTCCAGGGAAACTGTCTTCGGACTATTTCCTGGCGAGGAGATCGCGAATTTCGGTGAGCAGCGCAACGTCGGCCGGCGGCGGAGCGGCAGGCGCGGCTGGCTTCTCACGCTCCAGTCGCTTGCGCAGATTGTTCACGGCCTTGACCATCAGGAAGATAATGAAGGCGAGGATGATGAAGTTCAGCGCGACGGTGATGAAACTGCCATAGGCGAAGACTGCGCCCTGTTTCTTGGCGTCGGCCAGCGATGTGGCGTTGACGGCTGAGGACAAAGGCAGGAAATAGTTGTTGAAGTCGAGTCCGCCGAAAATCGCCCCGATTATTGGCATGATAATCTCATTGACCAGCGAATCGACGATCTTGCCGAAGGCAGCGCCGATGATGACCGCGACGGCCAAGTCCATGACATTGCCCCGGGAAATGAATTCCTGGAATTCTTTCAGCATTCGACCCTCCTTGTCCTGGCGGCCAGGCCGCCGCCTCTGCACGCTTCGTTCGCCAAGCGGCACAATAGCAAAAAACCTGCGGTTGCAGCATTGGCAAAAGACGGTTTCAACCGGCCAAAATTTCTCCGAAGCCGAGTCATCCTGCGCCGAAAGCCGCGATGGACTTGATCGCCAAGCTGTGATTGCGTCTCAGCAGGCCGGATGCAAAACCGGCAAGGAAGGATTTTCGGGCCGTGCAGGGCTGGTTCATCGTCATCATCGCGATCGCCTATGTGACGTTGCTGTTCGTCATCGCCAGCCTCGGCGACCGGCGTTCAACGACATCCGGGCCTGACCGGGCCCGGCCCTTCATCTATGCGCTCAGCCTGGCGATCTACTGCACCTCCTGGACGTTCTTCGGTTCGGTCGGCCTTTCCTCCGAGCGCGGCCTCGAATTCCTCGGCATCTATATCGGCCCGGTTCTGGTGTTCGTGTTCGGCTTTCCGCTGCTTCGGCGCATCGTCAGGCTGGCCAAGACAGAGAAGATCACTTCGATCGCCGACTTCCTCGGCGCCCGCTACGGCAAGAGTTTTGCCGTTGCAGCGATCGCCACGCTGATCGCGACGATCGGCGCGGTACCTTACATGGCGCTGCAGTTGAAGGCGATTTCCGGTTCTGTCAGCCTGATGGTCGAGCATTACACCGGCTCGCCACCTTCGTTCGATCCCTTCGTCAGCGACATCTCGCTGGTCGTCGCCATGCTGCTTGCGCTGTTTGCGGTTTTGTTCGGCACGCGCCATGCCGACGCCACCGAACACCAGGATGGGCTGGTGCTGGCGGTAGCGGTCGAAACCGTGGTCAAGCTCGCCGCCTTCCTGGCGATCGGCCTGATGGTGACGTTCCTGATCTTCGGCGGCCCGGGCGATATGGTCGACAAGCTCGCCGAGAATACGCAAGTGCAGCAGGCGATGGGCTACAGTACATCGCTCGCCACATGGCTAGTGCTGACATGTTTGAGCGGTTTCGCCATCATCATGCTGCCGCGCCAGTTCTACGTCACCATCGTCGAGAACCGCAGCGAGGCCGAACTGCGCACCGCGACATGGGTGTTTCCGCTCTATCTGGTGGCGATCAACCTTTTTGTGCTGCCGATCGCGCTCGCCGGTTTGGCGCTGGTCGGCACCAGAACCAGCAGCGACCTCTATGTCCTGTCGCTGCCGCTGCTCAGCGGTCACGATGTGTTGGCCATGGCCGCTTTCATCGGCGGCCTGTCGGCGGCGACCGCGATGGTGATCGTCGAAAGCGTCGCGCTGTCGATCATGATCTCCAACGACCTCGTCATTCCGCTGTTTGTGCGTCGCCTTCTCAAGACCACGACATCCGAGAACGACGACTGGTCAGCGCTCATCCTCAACGTGCGACGTGCGGCGATCTTCATCATGCTGTTCATCGCCTTCCTCTACTATCGCGAGAGCACCGACAGCGCGCGGCTCTCCTCTATCGGCCTGATGTCCTTCGCCGCCATCGCGCAGTTCGCGCCGGCCTTGATCGGTGGACTGATCTGGCGCGGCGCCAACGGCAGGGGGGCGGCACTCGGCATGGTCGCCGGCATCGTTGTCTGGAGCTATACGCTGCTGCTTCCTTCGCTCGCCGCGTCCGATACCGGCATCGTCGTCCACGGCCTGTTCGGTTTCGAAGCATTGCGGCCGCAAGCGCTGTTCGGCACCGTCGCCGAGCCGCTGAACCACGGTGTCCTGTGGAGCCTGTCGGTCAACACGCTGTTCTTCGTGTTAGGCTCGCTGTCGCGCGCGTCGGTACCGCTGGAGCGCATCCAGGCGTCGATTTTCGTGCCGCGCGAGGCGAGCCCGATGCCGAGCCTCCGCCGGTTCCGCACCACCGTTACCGTCAACGACCTGAAGGACACCATCGCGCGCTACCTCGGCGTCGAACGCACCGAACGGTCCTTTCAGTCGTTCGAAAAGAGCAACGGCGCTTCGCTGCACGGCAACGAGCAGGCCAGCATGGACGTCATCCGCTTCTCCGAGCAGCTTCTGGCAAGTGCCGTCGGCTCCTCCTCAGCGCGGCTGATCCTGTCGCTGCTGCTGCGCCGCAACGATCGCGAATCCAAGGACGCCTTCCGCCTGCTCGACGACGCCACCGAGGCGCTGCAGCACAACCGCGACCTGCTGCAGATCGCGCTCGACCAGATGGAACAGGGCATCACCGTCTTCGACAGGGATTTCCGGCTGATCTGCTGGAACCGCCAATATCGGGCGCTGTTCGACCTGCCCGACGAGATGGGGCAGGTCGGCGTCTCGCTCGACGGCATCTTGCGCCATTTGGCCGATCGTGGCGACATTCCGGCCGACCAGCGGGTGGTGATGCTCAACCGCCTCACCAGCTTCGTCAGCCCCTGGCAGATGGAGCTGAAGACCAGCGGCCGCATCCTGGAATTGCGCTCCAACCCGATGCCGGACGGCGGCATCGTCGCCACCTATGCCGACATTTCCGGACGCGTCGAGCAGGACCTGGCGCTGAAGCGCGCCAATGAAACGCTCGAACAGCGCGTCAAGAACCGCACCGTCGAACTGACGCGCGTCAACGAGGAACTAGCCCAGGCGCAGATGCTGGCGGAGGAGGCCAATCTCGGCAAGACGCGCTTCCTCGCTGCCGCCGGCCATGACATCCTGCAACCGCTGAACGCTGCTCGTCTCTATTGCTCATCGCTGATCGAAAAGGCCGGCAAGGGACCTGCGGGCAAGGCTGCGACCAACATCGAATCCGCGCTGGAATCGGTCGAGACTATTCTCGGTGCGGTGCTCGACATTTCCCGTCTTGATGCCGGCGCGATGAAACCGGACGATACGGCCTTCAGCCTGGACGAAATGCTGCGCCAGATCGGCAACGACTTTCAGCCCCTTGCCGCCGAGAAGAAACTCAGCCTGACGATCATGTCATCGTCGCTCAGCGTGACCACTGACCGCAATCTGTTGCGCCGCCTGATCCAAAATCTCGTATCCAATGCCATCAAATACACCAGGCATGGCCGCATCTTGGTCGGCGTGCGGCGTCGCGGCGAACTGGCCGAGATCCAGGTGATCGATACCGGCATCGGCATTGCCGCCGACAAGCTGAACACGGTCTTTCACGAATTCACCCGGCTCGACGAGGGTGCGCGCGAAGCTGACGGCCTTGGGCTCGGCCTTTCCATCGTCGATCGCATCGCTCGCGTCTTGCGCCTCGAAATCCGGATCTTTTCAAGCCCGGGCAAGGGCACGCGCTTTTCCGTCATCCTGCCGGTAGCGGCAGTGCAGCAGCCGCGGCGCGAGGTCGAGGCGAAGACGCCGGTCCGCACTGCTGCTTCGCTTGCCGGGCTCCGCGTGCTCTGTATCGACAACGACGCCCGCATCCTCGACGGGATGCGACTGTTACTCGAAGGCTGGGGTTGCAGCGTCGACACGCTTGCCGGATCGGGGGATATCGAGCGTTCCGGCATGCGACGACCCGACATCGTGCTTGCCGACTACCATCTCGACGGCGAGACCGGCCTTGATGCGATCGCCAAACTGCGCACGATCCACGGCCAGGACATGCCGGCCGTGCTGGTCACCGCCGACCGCTCGAGCGAGGTGCGCGCCAGCGCCGGCAGGCTCGACGTGCCGGTGATCAACAAGCCGCTCAAACCAGCGGTGCTGCGCTCGATGATGGCCAGGGTCAGGCCGTTAGCATCGGCGGCCGAGTTGCGGTCAAAATCTTCCTGTTGACCCGGAGCCAAAGGTTCAGCTGGCTGCCGGCAGCGGGTCGCTGCCGATCTTGGACAGCAGGATCACCGCCTGGGTGCGGCTGTCGACACCAAGCTTCTGCAAAATGGCCGAGACATGCGCCTTGATCGTCGCTTCGGAGACACCGAGTTCGTAGGCGATCTGCTTGTTGAGCAGCCCTTCGCCCAGCATACCGAGCACACGCGTCTGCTGCGGCGTCAGTGTCTGCAGCCGCTTGATCAGATCGGATATCTCGGGATCGCGCTCGACGCCGAGATCGATGCCGGTGGGCGCGGCGATATCGCCGGCAAGCACCGACTGCACAGCGCTGCGGATCTCCTCCATGCTGGCCGATTTGGAGATGAAACCCGAAGCGCCGAGATCGAGCGCGCGCCGGATGGTCACCGGGTCGTCATGCGCCGACACCACCACCAGCGGCACCGTCGGATGGATGCCGCGCAGCGAGATCAGACCGGAAAGGCCGCTCGCGCCCGGCATGGACAGGTCGAGCAGCACCAGATCGACGTCCTCATTGGCCACGACCAGCGCCTTGGCGCTTTCGAAATCGCCGGCCTCGTGAATGCCGGCGACGTTGCCGATGCCGGCAAGCGCCTCTCTCAGCGCGCCGCGAAAAAGCGGGTGGTCGTCGGCGATGACGAAAGTGTAGCCTGACGGCACATGGCCCTCCCCAAATCCCATTATCTTACGGGATCAGTCGAACGATTATGCGGCGATACCAGCCGTTTTCAAGCGGCAAAGGCTATGCGCCGGGGTTTCCCCCGGGTGAATGGTGCTCAGGTTTTTTGTGAATTGGGCTTGGCGCCATCCTCGCCGCTGTCCTTTTCCATGTCCTTGACGATACCCATGAAGCTGCGCAGGAAGCGCTCCATGTAGCTCATCGTCTTGTTGAAATCCTCCTCGCTGGGCAATGTCGACTCAAAGCGGGCGGCAAGTGAGTTCTCGAGCTTGACGACCCGCTGGTCGAGCGCGTTCACCGAATTTTGCAGCCGGTCGATCTCGTCCTGGAAGGCGGCGCGTTCATCGGCCGCCATCTTGCAGACGAGCTGGCCGGTACGCTCCTCACAGATCGACATCGCACCGGTCTGCGTGTCCATGCGGACATAGCCGTTGGCCGACTTTTCCAGCCGGTAGCGGTCTGCTTCCTCGGAAAAGGCCGATGCAGCGACGAGCGAGACGAACGCTGCGGGGATTAAGACGTGCTGCGGACGCATATTGTCCTCCATAGGCCAGTGAGCGCAATTTATCGCATGTTTGCGCCGGAAATGGGGAAGAATCCTGGCCTTTATCTTGACGCAGGTTTTGTCGGAAAACCGTGTGACACTTTTCCGGAACCTGCTTGCCTCTTCCCCGTACGGTTGGTTCGGACTATAGCGCAACCATGTCTCAGATTATCTACAAGATAGTACCTGAACCGTTGTGGCGCGAGGCCGAAAGAGATGGCCGCTTCACCGGCGCGCCGATCGACGTCGCCGACGGCTTCATCCATTTTTCCACCGCCGACCAAGCCGAGGAAACGGCGGCAAAACACTTTGCCGGCCAGACCGGGCTGCTGCTCGTCGCCGTCGATGGAGCCAGACTCGGTAATGCGCTGAAATACGAGGTCTCGCGCGGCGGCGCGCTGTTCCCGCATCTTTACGGCCCGCTCGATCTCAAGGCTGTCGTCTGGGTCCAACCGTTGCCGCTCGGCACCGATGGCCTGCACCAATTCCCGACGTTGGAGGCCGAATGAGCGTGCTCGACCGGCTCGGCCAGAGGTTCCTGTTCGCATTCGATCCGGAAGCCGCCCACGGCCTGTCGATCGCCGCACTGAAATGCGGGCTGCCGATAGCCGGGAAACCCGTGCGCGACGACAGGCTGAAAGTCAGCGTCTGCGGCATCGATTTCCCCAATCCGCTCGGCATGGCTGCCGGCTACGACAAGAATGCCGAGGTTCCCGATGCGCTGCTTGGCCTCGGCTTCGGCTTTGCCGAGATCGGCACGATCACGCCGCTGCCGCAGGCCGGCAACCCGAAGCCGCGTATCTTTCGGCTGACATCGGACGAAGCGGTGATCAACCGGCTTGGCTTCAACAATGAGGGTCACGAGGCCGCCGAAGAACGGCTTGCCGCCCGCAAGGGCCGCGCCGGCATCGTCGGCGTCAATATCGGTGCCAACAAGAACAGCACCGACCGCGTCAGTGACTATGAACGCGGTGTTGTCAGGTTTGCGCCATACGCCAACTATCTGACGGTCAACATCTCCTCGCCGAACACGCCGGGTCTGCGCAACATGCAGGCCCGTGAACAGCTTGGCGAGCTCCTATCGCGCGTCATGGTCGCCCGTACGGCAGCGGCAGCGCAGCCGCCCGTCTTCCTCAAGATCGCGCCGGATCTAGTCGAGGCCGAACTGGAGGATATCGCCGCCGAGGTCACCGAGAAGGCAATAGACGGTGTCATCGTCTCCAACACCACCATCGCGCGGCCGGGGCTGCGCAGCGCCGGTCTTGCCGGCGAGACCGGCGGGCTTTCGGGAAAACCGTTGTTCGAGCGTTCGACCATCGCGCTGGCAAAGATGCGGAAACTGCTTGGCCCGGACCGCGCCATCATCGGCGTTGGCGGCGTCGATTCTGCTGATACGGCACTGGAAAAGATCCGCGCCGGCGCCGATCTCGTCCAGCTCTACACCGGCATGATCTACGCCGGCCCTACGCTGCCGGGCCGCATTCTTGCCGGGATGGTCCGGTTCGCGGACAAGCAACGGCTCAAGTCGCTGCGCGAGTTGCGCGATAGCAGCCTCAATCAATGGGCGTCCAAGCCGCTCTAACCCGAAGTCGCTCTAAAACGCCGTCCGCATCCGCACGCGCAAAATGGCAAGCAGGCTGAAGCCGCGCACCAGCAGGAAGACGTGCAGCGCCGCCCACAGGCCGTGATTGCCAAAGGCCGGCGCCAAGATGAGCAAGGCCGCGCTAAAGACAAGGAACGACAAGAGCATCATGTTGCGCATGTCGCGCGACCAGGTCGCGCCAATGAAGACGCCATCCATCTGAAACGCCAGCACGCCGCTGAGCGCGGTGAACGCCGCCCAGGGCAAATAGATGTCGGCAACGGCGCGAACGTCTTCCGAGGTCGTGATCAGCGCGACCAGATCAGTACCGCCCAGCAAAAGGACAAGCGTCGCCGTGGCCGCCAGCCCTAAGCCCCAGAACAGGGTCAGCCGCACCGCCTGCCGGAATTGCATCCCGGCACGCGCGCCCACGGCACGCCCGGCGAGCTGTTCGGCCGCCGTGGCGAACCCGTCGAGGAAATAGCCGGCGATGAGGAAGAAGTTCATCAGCACCGCGTTGGCGGCCAACGTCACCGTGCCGAATTGTGCGCCCTGGCGGGTGAACAGCGCGAAAGCGGCGAGCAGCGAAAACGACCGGATCATGATGTCACGGTTGAGCGACATCATGCGCAGGAATGCCGACAGGTCGAGGATGCGATGGCGCGGCAGCCGGGGCGCTGCCCAGAAACGCCGGCCGATGATCGCCAGGCCGAGCAGCATGGCGACGAATTCACCGGTGACGGTCGCCCAGGCGACGCCGGCGACGCCCCAGCCGAGCTCCAGCCCCAGCAGGATGCAGAGCGCAATGTTGATGCCGTTCAGCACCAATTGCAGCATCAGTCCCAGCCCGCCCTCGCCGCGCCCCAGCACATAGCCGAGGATGGCGTAGTTGATCAGCGAGAACGGTGCGGCGAGCAATCTGATGCGGATATAGACGGCCATCGCCTCGCTGACGCGCGGCTCAGCATCCATAAACCATTGTCCGGCGATGGCGACCAGTGGCGCAAGTGCGGCAAACACAATGCCGGCGACGACCGCGATCAGCACGGCACGCCAGAACACCGCCTGTTCCTCCAGTTCGTCGCCGCGTCCGAGAGCCTGGGCGACGAGACCGGTGGTGCCGGAGCGCAGGAAATTGAAGGAGGTGAAGACGACGTCGAAGACCAAGGCGCCCGCCGCCAGACCACCGAGAAGGGCAGCGTCGCCCAACTGCCCGACCACGGCCGTGTCGACGATGCCGAGCAGCGGCGTCGTCAGATAGGCAAGCGTCATCGGCACCGCGATGGCGAGCACCGAGCGGTTGGTGACGACGAAAGACCGGCCGTTGGCCGCTGCTGACACCTGATCCAGGACCCGATTCCCCATCGTGGCTTGATCGAACGGCCGATGTGGCCCAGTTTCCGGACGCCGCGCAACCACTCATCCCGCCACGGCCAACCGAAACCCGCCTCTGGCGCACCCGCCGTAAACCACCCAAATGCCCCTGCAGATCGTTCATCATCCCGACTACGACGCCGGCTTCGCCGTCAACCATCGCTTCCCCATGAGCAAATACAAGCTGCTGATGGAAGCCTTGGGCGCGCGCGGCCTGACCGGTCACGCCGCTCTCAACGTGCCCGAACCGGCGCCGGCATCATGGCTGAAGCTTGCCCATGCCGCCGGTTATGTCGATCAGGTGCTGGCCTGCGAAGTGCCTGAAAAAATCGAGCGCGAGATCGGCTTTCCGGTGGGCCCGCGCGTCTCGCTCAGGGCGCAGCTCGCAACGGGCGGCACCGTGCTGGCAGCGCGGCTGGCGTTGCTGAACGGCATCGCCTGCAATACCGCCGGCGGCAGCCATCATGCGCGGCGCGCGCAAGGCGCCGGCTTCTGCACCTTCAACGATGTTGCCGTGGCTTCACTGGTGCTGCTTGCCGAAGCTGCCGTAGGCAACATCCTGATCGTCGATCTCGACGTGCATCAGGGCGACGGCACGGCGGACATTGTTGGCGAGGAGCGGCGCGTGTTCACCTTTTCCATGCATGGCGACCGCAACTATCCGACGCGAAAGATCGCTTCCGACCTCGACATCGCTCTGCCCGATGGCACCGGCGATGCGGCCTATCTCGAAAGATTGGGCGGCGTCCTGCCGGAACTCACCGCCAAGGCGCGGTGGGACATCGTTTTCTACAATGCCGGGGTTGACGTTCATGCCGAGGACCGGCTTGGCAGGTTGTCGTTGTCGAACGAGGGGATGCGCGCCCGCGACGACATGGTGATCCGCCATTTCCGCGCGCTCGGCATCCCGGTCTGCGGCGTTATCGGCGGCGGCTATTCGACTGATGTGGCGGCCCTCGCCGCGCGCCATTCCATCCTGTTCGAAGTGGCGTCAGGCTTCGCCTGACGGCCTTCTAGGATTTCCCTGCCAAACCACAGGTCAGCGGAGCTTTGCTACACTGACCTTCGGCTCGGGGTCATGCTCTATTTCCGATAGTTGGCGATCCTGAGCAGGATGAAGGCCGGAATGACGATCGCCGCGCCCAGCAGGATATAGCCGAGAAAACGGTCAATGGCGCGGAAGCCCAGATTCCAGAGATCGACGAAGAAATTCCGGATACCGTAGAGCACATCCATCGGCGACCAGCCGAATGCGTTCATGACAAGGCCGACGAGGAACGATACCACCAGCAGCTTCAGGAACACCCGGAGCGGCGAATCGCCGAGAAAGCGCGTCAGTGCGGACAAGGGATGTCTCCAGATTCGGTTGCCCGATTCGGGCACAGGTCCAGAAATACGCACTTGCCGCGCTGGCATCAAGGCGGGTCGCCGACTCCCAGCTGCTCCGGATGGCGGGTTGTCCGGATTGTCTGCTGGCCAACTATGTTGCAACGCCGGCGTCCTTGCCACGACGGAGTAACAGTCGGATAGCTGGCAAGGCACGAGTGCACGCAGGGCTCCGAATCCAGGTTAACGGCGTAGGTCGCCGAGGATTGCGGCGAGGTAGTCGGTGCTCCAGCCTGCCTT
>NZ_JBVVQU010000039.1:29049-62265 GCF_055811555.1 Mesorhizobium sp. WSM4813 | reverse complement strand
TCAACACCTCCGGCCAAAAGCCAAAAGTGTTACCTATGTGTCCGGTACAAAACGTCACCTATGTCTCAGGTCGGGCAATTGAAAATTCAATTACTGGTCGATGGAGCGAAGCCAGGATCTGTGCGGCTGCAAAAGCCTCGCTCCTGTTCGGGCGTCAGATGGCTACCCGCCGGAAGACGATAGCACAGCGGCATCTCCTAGCCCGTGCCATCATCTCATTGTCTCGGTCAGCGCCTCATAGGCATGCTGCATAGCTGAGAACGCGGACAATCTCTTACAAAGAGCACTGGCGCCACTGTAAGAATCGCGGCGACCAGGATTTGCAGGCAAAGATTGGGGGACTCCCGCCCGCCTGCCGCGCGGTCAGGCTGCCCAGAAGCGTTCTGGTCGCTCTTGCGAAGGGCGATATGTACCCCTTCCGGAAAACTCAGCATGCTGAGTTCGCTAGACCATTGCAGGGCCAGCACAGCGCTCAGCCCGCCCAAAGAAGGGCGGTCGCACGAGTGAACATTGCCTGCTTGCCTATCGGTCAGATCGCTCATGGAATCACTGCCGCGATAGATGCATTAGGTCACTAATAACGGCTCGCCGATTTCGACGCGAGCAGAAAGATGCTGAAGAAGGACTGTGACTGGGGTGTGGCGCAAACCATCAGAATTTAGGTGGATGTAGGGATCGATTGTGGTATTTATATTTGGTCACCATGAGAATGCTCTTTAAGCGTCTTTGATTTGAACCACGTTCTCTAACGACTAGCTTGTTGCCGCGTTCGCTTGGCCGAATGCGCAACGGATCTGTGAATTCCTTTGATAATTACAATAGTGAGGGGAGGGGCCATGCGGCAAGAACCGAAGTATATTGTCTTGCGTGATTTGACCAGCAAGCCGGATAGCGCCGCAACGAGACCGCTTCGCCCGGACAGCCCGCTTGGCCCGCCGAAAGGCCTCACCAAGAGCCTCTCCCAGATTCACGCGAACAGCCTGAAAGCGATGAAATCCAACCTCACACTTGACGTTGGGGTGGATCGCAAGGATGCCGAAGATGCCCGGCGCGACAAACGTACGCTTGGCATCGCGCTACCGATGCCGACGGCGCTAATTGCACCGACCGCTGCCGGCAGCGGGCCCGACAGCCGCAATGTAAGTTGGGGCGTCGCGGAAGTCGGAGCCTTGAAAGCGCCGGTCACCGGCGCCGGAGTGACAGTCGCCGTGCTGGATACGGGCATCGATCGCAAACATGCTGCCTTCGCGGGCCTCATGATCGAGGAACGGGACTTTTCCGGGGAAGGCAACGGCGACAAAGAAGGTCATGGAACTCATTGCGCCGCGACGATATTTGGCCGCGATGTTGCCGGATTCCGGATCGGGGTCGCGCCTGGAGTCGAGAGGGCCCTGATCGGAAAAGTGCTCCGCAGCGATGGTGGTGGCGATACGGCTATGCTTTTCAAAGGACTGGAATGGGCGATCATTGCAAACGCGGACGTCATTTCCATGTCGCTCGGCTTCGATTTTCCGGGTTACGTCAACGGCCTGGTTGCTGACGGATGGCCGGCCGACCTGGCCACGTCCGACGCCCTCGTCAGTTACCGGGACAATCTGCGGCTGTTCGACAATTTGATGCAGCGGGTGAGGTTGCTGGCAAATCAGAACAGTGGCTCTATCGTTGTCGCGGCGGCGGGTAACGAAAGCAAAGCGGGGCAAGAGCCGAACTACCGGATAGCCGTATCGCTGCCAGCTGCCGCGTTGGGCTTGATTTCCGTGGGAGCCCTTCAGAAATACGACGACGGACTGAGCGTCGCTGATTTTTCGAATACAATGCCGCGCCTGACCGCTCCCGGCGTATCGATCAGGTCAGCTCAGTTCAACACCAAAACCGATCTTGTCGTCATGAGCGGCACCAGCATGGCCTGTCCGCATGTCGCAGGCGTTGCGGCGCTGTGGTGGGAACAGTTGCGCAAGGAAGGCAATGCCAGCGCGGGACGGGTCGAAGCCAAATTGCTGGCCAACGCCAAAAGCAACGTCTTCCGTGCCGGAGTCGAGCCGCTCGATAGAGGGGATGGGATGGTCACCGCTCCTGTGGCGTGATCCGATACGGATATCCTGTCAGTCATCTGTGACAAAAAGCAGAGCCAATCCGACGGTTAATCCAAGAATACCCCCGACCAGAGGGCCGAGTATGAGCCCTGTTTCGACCAGATTTGCCACGCTTGTATTGTACAAAGCGCTCAGCACGAGTTGTTCAAAGGCAAGGCTGAAGGCGTAGAAGCCGATCGCGCTCACGAGGGATACGAAAAGCGTTGCCAGCACCGACACGACGGCGTTTCGGCCAAGCTTGCGGTAGTTGGTCCTCTCAAAGCTATAACTCAACGTGGCAAACACGATGCCAGCAGTTCCAAGCAAGCCACCCGGCAGCAGCGTTGCAGGGGTGGCGGGTGGGCGGGATTGGATTCCGAAGTACCAGGTTATCGGAGGTCCCACCAGCACACCGGCCAACAGGCCTCCCGCAATGCCGCCGAGCAAAAGCCAGTACCGCGCAAACTTTATCTATGGCCGTGCAAACCATTGCGGATTCTTGGCAACTATGGAGCAGGCTCCAAGCACCACTCCGGTCAGAATGGCGGCCAACGTTATTTCGGAGAGAACCTGTCCAAAAGGCGCCCAATGGTAATCCTGAGTTTTGTCCCAGGAGTAGTAATAGGAAACGGCGATGATCGGAGCCGCCAGGATACCACCGAAATATCCGCCGATCATGCTGCGCGGCCAGTTGACTCGGCTCGTCGGCTTGATTTCGCCGCGCATGAAATCATAGGCCTTCCCAAACCTCGGAGAAAAAAAACCAACGCGCCAAACATCGCGGCAACGACCGGTACGACGTATTCCGAGCCGGGACGGTCGGCGACCACCAGCCACAATGTCAAGATCGAGACCAGAAACGCTGAAAGCCCGATCAGGTTGGCAGAAAACCAAAGCAGCGATCCCGCGCTGAAGTAAAACGGCACAAGCAAGGAAGACGACGTCCAAGGCTCCTGCTGGCTGCTTGTCTTGTCCTGGACGTAGCGGGCGACGCGCAGCATCAAATTGTTTATCGATAGGTCCGTCGTTTCGATATTCGCCAGCAAACCTTCGGTGAAAATGGACGAGGTTCCCGTTCCCTGCCAAGCCACCTTTCCAGGCGCCGCCGCATAAGCGAGAAAGGCCTGCCCAGCAAATTGCTGCGCCGAAGCTGAGGAAAAGGCGAGCCCAGGATCGATTGTGTTGGGTGGCGGTTTCGGCATCCCCTTTCCCACCGCATCGCGGGCGATTTCCGCGTTAACATTTTCCTCGAATGGATTGTCCCGGCAGGCGTCCAGGAAAACCAGCGAAATCTCTGCTTTTTCCGTTGTTCTCCTTGTCAAATCCTGGATCGAAATCAAACCTTCTATAAACTTATTGTTGTCTATATCGGACTCGATCGGGACTATGTAGTTAGTTCCATCTATCTGCAATCCATGACCGGAATAGTAAAGCAGACCTATGCTTGCGTTAGATGCAAGGGATTCAAATTCTTTGAACTTATTGTTTATCGCGGCGCTCGTGCCGTTCCGTCAGCGAGACCGTTTCGAAACCCAGCCGATCCAACGCAATCGTCATTTGTGCTGCGTCATTCGGGGGGGGTCTGCAGCCTAGCCACCATTGCCGAGCACAAAGGCAACCCGCTTGCCTGATCTATTTCCTGCGAGAAGTCCCATGGGAACCCCACCTTACCGCAATAAAACCAGATTCGATATTGTCTTTTACCATGAGCAGCGATGTAAGTCTAAGGTTGTCTTGATCTGTCGAGCGGTCGCGCTATCGGCGGAAAACTCTCCAATCGGCGCCAAAAACAAACTGCATTTTTGCGCCCTTTCTCGGAACGGCAACAGATGCCAGTCTTTGTGTTCTCAAGCATCCTACGATGACTTGAAACATCAAATTCTTGTCTGTCGATTCATGGGTTCGGACGCCATCGCGCTCAACAGAAAGTCACAGACCCCCGAAAACCAGCGAGACATTGCCGCCGGCGTGGCGCTCCAGCCGGCCGGCGAGGTCCAGTTCCAGCAGCACCATGAAGACCTGGGCGGGATGCAGGCCGGTGTGGCGGATGATTTCGTCGATCGCCACCGGCGTCGGGCCGAGGGCTTCGATAACGCGGGCGCGGTCGTCTTCGCCGGGCGGTGGCGTTGCCGAAAAGTCGGGCGGCTCCCCAAGCGGCACCGTCCTTGGTGCCAGTACGCCGACCAGCGGCGCGATCGCACTGGTAACGTCCGATGCCTCGGTGACCAGGGTGGCGCCGTCCTTGAGCAGAGCGTTGGCGCCGGCGGCGCGCGGATCGAGCGGCGATCCGGGGACGGCGAAGACCAGCCGGCCCATCTCGCCGGCAAGCCTGGCGCTGATCGGCGAGCCGGAGCGTTGCGCGGCCTCAACCACGACCAGCCCCAATGCTGCACCGGCGACAAGGCGGTTGCGGCGCGGAAAATCCTGGGCGCGCGGCTGCCAGCCGAACGGCATTTCCGAAATGATGGCGCCGCCGCGCTCGGCAATCTCGTTGCACAGCCCGGCATTCTCGGGCGGGTAGGGCAGGTCGAGGCCGCCGGCCAGCACGCCGATCGTGCCTGACGCAAGGCTGCCCTGATGTGCTGCCGTGTCGATGCCGCGCGCCAGGCCGGAGACGATGCCGTAGCCGTCGCGGCCGAGTTCGGCGGCGAGCGTTCGCGCCATCTTGATACCGGCCAGCGAGGCGTTGCGGGCGCCGACGATGGCAACTGCCGGCAGCCGGAACACCGCGCCTTCGCCCTTGACCGCGAGCAGCGGCGGCGGATGGTCCATGCTTTTCATCAGCGGCGGATAGTCCGACTCGCCGATGCCGACGAAGCGGGCGCCGGCCCGGCGGGCTGTCTCAAGTTCGGCCTCGGCCTCGGCCATCGTCGGGATGCGGACGATCTTTCTGGCGCCGCCCGAAATCATCAGCTCGGGCAGCATCTCGAGCGCCGTCTCGGCCGAGCCGAAGCGGTTGATCAGGTCGCGAAAGGTGGCCGGGCCGACGTTCGGCGTGCGGATCAAACGGAGCCAGCTCAACCGCTGCCGGTCGCTGAGTCGCGGCCCGGCGGCGCGCGGGTTCACTCCCTGGCCCCGATCTTGCCCTCGGTGCCGGCCAGCAGCCGCGTAATGTTGGCCCGGTGTTTTATGATGACGATCAGGCTCATCAGCGCGAACAGCCCGGCAACCTGCAACGTGCTGAGGACATAGAGCGCGATCGGCACGACGACTGCTGCCGTCAGCGCCGCCAGCGAGGAGTAGCGAAACAGGAAAGCGACGGCCAGCCAGACGACGGCGAAGATCAGTGCAACCTGCCAGGCAAGAGCAATCAGCACGCCGAGATAGGTGGCCACACCCTTGCCGCCCTTGAAGCCGAGCCAGACCGGAAAGAGATGACCGAGGAAGGCGCCGAGGCCGGCCCAGGGCCCGAGCTCCGGTGCAAAGCGACCGGCGATCAGCGCGGCCGCCGTGCCTTTCAGCGCGTCGAGCAGCAGCGTGGCGGCGGCCAGGCCCTTGTTGCCGGTGCGCAGCACATTGGTGGCGCCGATATTACCGGAGCCGATGTTACGGACGTCACCAAGGCCGGCGGCGCGGGTGATCAGGAGCCCAAACGGGATCGAGCCGAGCAGATAGCCGAACACCAGCGCCAAGACGATGTCGTAAGCCATTTGTTCCCCCCAACTCCAACTGCCGGCTTTAGGGAGTGTTGAGATTCAGGTTAGGCCGAGCCGAGAATAGTGGTTTCCGAGAACCGGAACGCAGCGTACTTTGGGTACGTGAGTACCGGAAGCACAGGAAACCGCCGTTCGCAGGCCGGCGTCACCTGAATATCGACACTCCCTAGGCTGAAAACACTGTGCGGCCCGCCACCATCGTTTGCAAGACCTTGCCCTGCAGCCGCGCGCCTTCGAAACAGGTGTTTTTCGAGCGCGAACGGATGCCGCCTTCGCTGACGATCCAAGGTTCGCCGAGATCGACCAGCGCAAGGTCGGCGACCGCGCCAGGTTTCAGCGTGCCGCCGGGCAGGCCGAACAATCTTGCCGGCGCGGTGGATAAGGTCTCGACCAGCCTAAGCAGCGTCACGTCGCCATTGTGATAAAGCCGCAGCGCCGCGCCCAGCAGCGTTTCCAGGCCGATGGCACCGGCCGCGGCATCGGCGAAGGGCAGGCGCTTGGTGTCGACGTCCTGCGGATCGTGCGAGGAGACGATGAGGTCGATCGTGCCGTCCTTGACCGCCTCGATCATCGCCAGCCGGTCTTCCTCGGCGCGAAGCGGCGGCGTCAGCCGGAAGAAGGTGCGGTATTCGCCGACATCGTTCTCATTGAGCGACAGATTGTGGATCGAGACGCCTGCTGTGACATTCGCGCTGTCGGCTTTCGCCCGCGTCACCGCGTTTGCCGCCATCGCCGTCGAGAGCTTGGCCGCGTGATAGGCGCCCCCGGTCAACCGCGCCAGCGCAAGATCACGTTCCAGCGGGATGGACTCGGCCTCGCGCGGAATGCCGGCAAGGCCGAGCCAGCTGGCGTAGAGGCCTTCGTTCATGACGCCGGACGAAGCGAGGTCGGCGTCTTGGGTTTCATGCGCGATGACGCCGCCGAAATCGCGCGCATAGGTCAGCGCGCGGCGCATTACCAGTGCGCTTGATATGGTGTGCCGCCCGTCAGTGAAGGCGACCGCGCCGGCCTCGCGCAGCAGGCCGAATTCGGTCATCTCGCGGCCTTCGAGACCCTTGGTGATCGCAGCTGCCGGAAAGATGTTGACGATCGCCGTATCCTTGGCGGTGCGCAGCACGAATTCGACCAGCGCGACATTGTCGATCACCGGGTCGGTGTCGGGCATCATGACGATGGAAGTGACGCCGCCGGCGGCCGCCGCCACGCTGGCCGAAGCGATGGTTTCGCGGTGTTCACCGCCCGGTTCGCCGATAAAGACGCGCGCATCGATCAGGCCGGGAATGATTGCTTTGCCGGCGCAGTCGATGCCGATGGCATCTTGCGGAGCGCCCTGGTTCAAGGCCGCCTTGCCGGCAGCGACGATCTTGCGGCCCTCGACAATGACCGTGCCGACCTCGTCGATGCCGCGCGACGGATCGACGATGCGGGCCTGGCTGAAGACCGTTGTGCTCATTGGGCAACTTCGCGGTTGCGGCGGGGGTCGAGCAGGGCTTCCATCACCGCCATGCGCACGGCAACACCCATCTCCACCTGTTCCTGGATGACGCTCTGCGGACCGTCGGCGATTTCAGAGGCGATCTCCACGCCGCGGTTCATCGGGCCGGGATGCATGACCAGCGCGCCGTCCTTGGCCGCCTTCAGCTTCTCGGCATCGAGGCCGAAATAGTGGAAATATTCGCGCACCGAAGGCACGAAGGCGCCTTGCATGCGCTCGCGCTGCAGCCGCAGCATCATCACCACGTCCGCGTCCTTGAGCCCTTCGGCCATCGAACGGGTGACGATCACGCCCATTTTCTCGATGCCGGCGGGCAAAAGCGTCGACGGCGCCACGACGCGGACCTGGGCGCCGAGCGCATTGAGCAGCATGATGTTGGAACGCGCCACCCGCGAATGCAGGATGTCGCCGCAGACCGCCACTATCAGCTTCGACAGCTGGCCCCTGGCGCGGCGGATGGTCAGCGCGTCGAGCAGCGCCTGCGTCGGGTGCTCATGGGCGCCGTCGCCGGCATTGATCACCGAGCAGCCGACCTTTTGCGCCAGCAGGGCGGCGGCACCCGCCGACTGGTGGCGGATGATCAATATGTCCGGGCGCATGGCGTTCAGCGTCATCGCCGTGTCGATCAGCGTCTCGCCTTTCTTCACCGAAGAACTGGCCACCGACATGTTCATGACGTCGGCGCCGAGCCGCTTTCCAGCCAGCTCGAACGACGACTGCGTGCGGGTCGAGGCTTCGTAGAAGAGGTTGATCTGGGTGCGGCCGCGCAGCGTCGAGGTCTTCTTCTCCGACTGCCGCGAGATCGCGACCGCCCGGTCCGCCCTGTCCAGCAAAAGCTCGATGTCGGCGGGGGAAAGATCGCGGATGCCCAGAAGATGGCGGTGGGGATAAAGTGGCAGGGACGAAGCGTCGGTCATCTCAAGGCGCTGCTATAGGGTGGAGGACCTTTGGCTGCAAGCACCAGCTTTGGGTTGTGGCCTTTCTCCCCGGTATTTTCGTCGCGCGCGTTGTGCGGCTTGGGCTATATCTAGCTGATGGCTCCGGATTCGTGGCCTTGTGATGATAAGGCCTTTCTGCCGATAGAAGGATTGGACGTGACCGACGACGTGACCAACCAGCCGCCGCCGCTGGCAGGCGGCAACGCCTGGCGGGGAGATCCGTTGCTGATCCAGCTTGCCGAGCGTTTTTCCGATCCGGTGCGCAAGGATCTCGATGGGCTTGGCCGTTTCGTGCTGACGCAGGAGGCGCAGGAGCTGGCCCGCCTCGCCAATGTCGAGACGCCGAAGCTCAGGACCCATGACCGGCAGGGCCGGCGCATCGATCTGGTCGAGTTCCATCCAGCCTATCATGCGCTGATGCGCCGGTCGGTGGCGAACGGACTGCATTCGTCGGTCTGGGAAAATGGCGACGCCGAGATCGGCCGCCGTCATCAGGTGCGCGCCGCCCGTTTCTACCTGACGGCTGAGCTCGAAACCGGGCATCTCTGTCCCATCACCATGACCAGCGCATCGCTGGCAGCGCTGATGGCAAGCCCGAAGCTGTTTCGCGAATGGGCGCCGCGTGTGACGACACGCAAATACGACCAGAGCCAAAAACCGCCGGTCGAAAAGGCCGGGCTGACGCTCGGCATGGGCATGACCGAGAAGCAGGGCGGCACCGACGTCCGCGCCAACGTCACCAGGGCCGAGCGTGCCGGCAGCAGCTTCTATCGGCTGACCGGCCACAAATGGTTCATGTCGGCGCCGATGTCGGATGCGTTCCTGGTGCTTGGGCAGGCGCCGGAAGGACTTTCGTGCTTTCTCGTTCCTCGCATTCTCGGCGATGGTTCGGGCAACGGCTTCCGCTTCCAGCGGCTGAAGGACAAGCTCGGAAACCGCTCCAACGCCTCGTCCGAAGTGGAGTTCGTCAACGCCATCGGCGAGATGGTCGGCGAGCCAGGGGCGGGCGTCAAGACTATCATGGACATGGTGACGCTGACCCGGCTCGACTGCGCGATCGCCTCGTCGGCGATCATGCGTGCCGGGCTGGCCGAGGCCGTCCACCACACTCGTCACCGCCAGGTGTTTGGAACCAATCTGATCGAGCAGCCGCTGATGCAGCGCGTGCTGGCCGACATGGCGCTCGACGTCGCCGCCGCCACCGCGCTGTCGTTCCGGCTGGCGCGCTCCTTCGACGAAGCGGCCGGCGACCGTGGCGAGGCGGCCTTCGCTCGCGCCATGACGCCGGTCGTAAAGTACTGGGTCTGCAAGATCGCACCACCGCTGCTCTACGAGGCGATGGAATGCCTCGGCGGCAATGGCTATGTCGAGGAGGCGCCGCTCGCCCGCTACTATCGGGAAGCTCCGGTCAACGCGATCTGGGAGGGATCCGGCAACGTCATGGCGCTCGACGTGCTGCGCGTGCTGGGGCGCGCACCCGGCCTGTTCGAGGAGGTGCTGGCCGGCATCGATCGCGATCTCGGCGCCGGCGGACGCGGCACCGTCGGTGTACTCAAGGCGGCAATGCAGGTCGCGGCAACCGATGAGGGCTCGGCCCGTCTGCTCACCGAGCAACTGGCGCTTTCGGCGGCAGCGGCGGAGCTTCGCAGGCTGGGAGCAGGGCGGATCGCCGACGCCTTCGTCGAGACGCGCCTCGCCGGCCAGTGGCGCAACACCTATGGCATGCTCGATTCGCGCCATGACGCGCGCATGATCATCGACACCCTCTATCCGCCGGTCACCTGAAGGACTTCGGGAAGGTTTCTCGTCGTCTGTCGCCGCTGTGGATGACCGTTAACCTTAACAAATGGTTTCCATTGCGATGGCGGGCCGTAAAGCCCACTGTCCTGTTTACGGAAGCAGGAACGCCATGCGGCATATATTGAGCTCCTTTCTGGCCTTGCACTGGGCGGTCGTTTTCGCCCTGCTGGCGTTCCTCTGCATCGACGGGAATCGCGGTGTTGCGGCAGCGCTTGGCGTGCTCGGCGTCGCCGTCCAGAACACCCGCTTTGCCGACCTCGAAAACGCCGTCGTCGTGGCACCGCTTGCTGTAGCGCTGCTTGTCGTCGCGGTGCTGTTCTGCTGGGCCTTTGTCGAGACTCTGTTTAGCGGCCCGACAAATCCGGACGCCACCGACGGCGTCGTGCGGGTCGCCTTCATCTCTGCCTCCGGCGTACTGTCGCTGATCGTCGTCGGCGGCGCAACGCAAGGCGTCAACGGGCTGTTCATGGCTGTCGCGGTGCAACTGGCGGCACTGCTGGCGTCCTATGTCGCCATGCTCGCAGAGCGGCGGTCGGCCCTTGCCGCAGCGGTTGCCGGCACCGGTGAAATCCGCGACGCCGCGCATGTGATGGCGAAGGCGGCGGCGCACAACTCGGCGCTCTCGCGCATTTCCGGACGTCCGGGCACAAACTTGAGGGCGGACACAAACTTGAGGCCGGATGCGAACTTGAGGGATGGCCGCTGATGCGCACCTTATTCGCGCTATGGGCGGCCCCGCTCGCCCTGTTCTGGGGCTGGTTCTTCCTGTCGCTCAACGACATCAATTTCGGCTACGTTATGCTGAGCCGCCAGTTGCATGACCTCGTCTTCCAGCTCTATGGGGAAATGCTTGGCATTGATCCGGCGCTCATTCCCGGCATGGTGGCAAAGGCCTGCATCCTCGACAGTCTGCTGCTCATGGCGTTTTGGGCGTTTCGCCGCCGCCGGGTGATCGGTGGCTGGATCAGGATAATGCGCGACCGCTATTTCGACCAGGCATCGACGCCGAGCGCCTGAAGCCGGTCGAGAACGCCCTGCAGAATAAAGGCTGCCGCGGCCGAATCGATCTTGCCGGCGCGTTTGCGGCGCGAAAAATCCATCTCGATCAAGGTCCGCTCAGCCGCCACCGTCGACAGTCGCTCGTCCCAAAAAACGAAGGGCAGGTCGGTCACCCCAGCCATGTTGCGGACGAAGGCGCGGGATTTCTGGGCGCGCGGGCCTTCTGACCCGTCCATGTTGATCGGCAGGCCGAGCACCACGGCGCCGACATTCTCTTTCTGCAGCAAGGCGAGCAGCGTTGCGGCATCCAGAGAGAATTTCCTGCGCATGATGACGGGGCGCGGGTGGGCGAAGGCAAAGCCCCTGTCGGACACGGCCACACCAATCGTCTTGTCGCCGAGGTCGAGCCCGGCCAGCGTCTTGCCGCCGATGAGCCGTGCCGGTAACTCTTCGATGGTGATGATGCTCAACGGCTTTCCTTGGACTACACGCCGCAAAGGACGCTGTGGGACTTTAATTTCACTGCCGGCGTTCTATCCTTTGGCGAAGCAAGAATCGAGGAAGGCATTCATGAAACTGACTTGGTACGGACATTCCGCATTCCGCATCGAAACCACCGACGCGAAAATCCTTATCGATCCCTATCTGATCGACAATCCGTCATGGACGGGCGGCTGGGAAGGACCGGCGGAAGGGGTCACGCATGTCCTTTTGACCCATGGCCATAGCGACCACATCAGCGGTGCGCTCGAAGTGCTTGGGAAAAGCGGCGCCATGCTGGTCGCCAATTTCGAGGTCTGCATGTACCTGGTCGGCAAGGGCGCCAGCGACAAGAAGATCAATCCCGGCAATATCGGGGGCACCGTCGATTGCGGCGGTTTCACCACCACCTTCGTCCAGGCGCTGCATTCATCGTCCTTCCCGGGTGACAATGGCCAGAACACCTATCTTGGCAATCCGGGCGGTCTCGTCCTGCATTTTCCGGAGGACAAGACGCTCTATCATATGGGCGACACCGATATCTTTTCCGACATGGCGCTGATCAACGAATTGCATGAGCCGAAGATCGGCATCGTGCCGATCGGCGACCGCTTCACCATGGGTGGTGCGGTGGCAGCCCTTGCCTGCCGACGCTTCTTTCAGTTCGAGACCGTCATCCCCAGTCACTTCGGCACGTTCCCGATCATAGACCAAACGGCCGACAAGTTTGTAGCGGGGTTGGAGCGATCCGGCGTGCAGGTGGCGTTGCCGGAGATCGGCGGGACGATTACCTTTTAGAGGATGCCAAAGGCGGCAGCTATTTCCTCTGCGACGGCGTGGCCCAGCCATCGACCTTCTGGGCCGGTTCTCGGCACGATGCATGTTGCGCGGCACGCGCCGCGCCGCTATAGCGCGGACTGGTTTTCCCGAGGCACAAATATATGTCCGTTGATGTCAAGACTGTGAAGCGCGTCGCGCGTCTCGCCCGTATTGCGGTGAGCGAGGAGGACGCCGAACGCATGACCGGTGAGTTGAATGCCATTCTGGGCTTTGTAGAGCAGTTGAACGAGGTCGATGTTTCCGGCGTCGAACCGATGACTTCGGTGATTCCGATGGAGATGAAGAAACGCCAGGACCTCGTCACCGACGGCAGCAAGGCGGCCGACATTGTCGCCAACGCGCCGGCCACCGAAGAGAATTTCTTCCTCGTTCCGAAGGTCGTGGAGTAGCGGGCCGATGGCAATCGAGATCGCCATCGAGACGCCATTGCAGGACGATGTGCGCGGGTTGGTCGAGGAACTCAACACCACGCTGCTCGAACTGACACCGCCGGAACACTGCTACCACATGACCGTCGAGCAGATGGCCGACAACGACACGACTGTCTTCATCGCCCGTGACAGCAGCCTTGCCAGCGGCTGCGGCGCACTGAAGCGCCACGATGCCGCTGTCGGCGAGATCAAGCGCATGTACACGCGGCCTTCGCATCGTGGACAGAAGATTGGCGCCAGGATCGTCGAGCGGATCGAAGCGCTGGCGCGCAATGAAGGGCTGAAGCGTTTGGTGCTGGAAACCGGCGACCGCCATCCGGCGGCGTGGACCGTCTATGAACGCGCCGGATTTTCGCGCTGCGGCCCGGTGCTGGACTATCCTGATTCCGAGTGGTCGGTGTTTTACGAAAAGAGCCTTGCCTGATGAGCGAACTGACCCACCTGACGATTTCGCAGGCCCGCACCAAGCTGCGCGCCAAGGAAATCACCGCAACCGAGATCACCGAAGCCTATCTCCAGGCGATCGAGCGCGCCAATCCTGTGCTCAACGCCTATGTCGTCGTTACCGACGACAAGGCGCGCGACATGGCCAAGGCTTCGGACGCGAAGCTCGCGAAGGGCGAGGGCGGGTCGCTCGAAGGCATTCCGCTCGGGATCAAGGACCTGTTCGGCACCGAAGGCATCCACACCCAGGCCTGCAGCCATGTCCTGGACGGGTTCAAGCCGCACTACGAATCGACCGTCACCGCCAATCTGTGGGCCGACGGCGCCGTCATGCTCGGCAAGCTCAACATGGACGAGTTCGCCATGGGCTCCTCCAACGAGACCTCCTATTACGGCCCTGTCGTCAATCCATGGCGGCGTTCGCGCCTCGACACGGTGGTGATGCCGACCACGCATCAGGGCGATGGCGGTTTTGTCTCGGCCGGCGGCACCCGGACCGCGCGCAATGCCCAGCTCGTGCCGGGCGGCTCGTCAGGCGGCTCGGCCTCCGCCGTTTCGGCGCTCCTATGTGCGGGCGCCACCGCCACCGACACCGGCGGCTCGATCCGCCAGCCTGCCGCCTTCACCGGCACGGTCGGCATCAAGCCGACTTACGGCCGCTGCTCGCGCTGGGGTATTGTCGCCTTTGCTTCGTCGCTCGACCAAGCCGGGCCGATCGCTCGCGACGTGCGCGACGCCGCGATTCTGTTGAAATCGATGGCCTCGGTCGATCCGAAGGACACCACCTCGGTCGACCGGCCGGTGCCGGATTACGAGGCGGCGATCGGCAAGCCGATCAAGGGCATGAAGGTCGGCATCCCGAGGGAATACCGCGTCGACGGCATGCCCGAGGAGATCGAGGCGCTGTGGCAGAAGGGCATTGCCTGGCTGAAAGATGCCGGTGCCGAGATCGTCGACATTTCGCTTCCGCATACCAAATATGCACTGCCTGCCTATTACATCGTCGCGCCCGCCGAAGCCTCGTCGAACCTCGCCCGCTATGACGGCGTCCGCTATGGTTTGCGCGTGCCGGGCAAGGACATCGTCGACATGTACGAGAAGACCCGCGCCGCCGGATTCGGCCGCGAGGTCAAGCGCCGCATCATGATCGGCACCTATGTCCTCTCTGCAGGCTACTACGATGCCTACTATCTGCAGGCGCAGAAGGTGCGGAATCTCATCAAGCGGGATTTCGAAAATGCATTCACGGCCGGCGTCGATGTCATCCTGACACCGGCGACGCCGTCGGCGGCCTTCGGCATCGCCGACGAGGACATGGCCGCCGACCCGGTCAAGATGTACCTCAATGACATCTTTACGGTGACGGTGAACATGGCTGGACTGCCGGGCATCGCCGTGCCCGCAGGGCTAGACGCCAAGGGCCTGCCGCTCGGCCTGCAGCTGATCGGCCGGCCCTTCGACGAAGAAACTTTGTTCCAGACCGCCCACATCATCGAACAGGCGGCGGGTACGTTCCAGCCCGAAAAGTGGTGGTAGTGTCGTCTCCCATCTGAAGGGGTGAGGGATGTTCTACTATCTTTCCAAGGTATTTTGGCTCCTCGTCCAGCCATTGAATCTGGCGATCATCCTGCTGCTGGTCGCGTTGCTTGCTGCCTTGGTCCGGCGCAGAAAGCTGTTTGCCTTCGGCAGCGGGCTGGCGTTTCTCGTCCTCGCCCTCTCGACCTGGACCTCGCTTGGGGCACTGTTGCTCAATCCGTTGGAAGAACGCTTTCCGCGCCCGCCGCTGCCGGAAAAGGTCGATGGCATCGTCGTGCTGGGGGGCGGCATGGAGGGCGCCGTCAATTTCGTGCGTGGCGGCTATGAACTGAGTGCAAGCGGCGATCGGATGGTTGCGGCGGCCGTGCTGGCACGGCATTATCCGACAGCGAAAGTCGTCATCTCCGGGGGCGGCATCGCAATGATCGGCGATGGCGAGGGCGATGCAGAGACAGCGCCGCGTCTGTTCGCCGCGCTTGGTGTGACGGCCGATCGGCTGATCCTCGAGAAAAAATCCCGCAACACCGACGAGAACGCCGCCTTCACCCGAGAACTGGTCACCCCGAAACCGGGCGACACCTGGCTGCTGGTGACCTCGGCCTTCCACATGCCGCGCGCCAAGGCGCTTTTCGACAAGGTCGGCTTTGCCACCGTTCCCTGGCCGGTCGATTACCGCACCTCCGGCAAGGAAGGCATCGGCCTGTTCCGCGACGATCCCTTCGGTTCGCTGCAGACCACTACCATGGCGGTCCGCGAATGGATCGGGCTTGTCGCCTATTGGCTGTCGGGCCGCATCGATCGGCTTTTCCCCGGACCGGGTGTTGGCTCGGGCGGCTGACCGATCACGGCTTGCCGCGCCGCCGAGAAGAACTGGCGACGCACCAGAACCGCCAGCAAAAGCAGCGTTGACAGCACGAACACCATTGGGTCGACGAACCAGCCGAGATAGCCGATCGAGAAGAAGACGCCGCGCAGGCCGGAATTGAAGTGTTTTCCGGCCAGCATGTTCATGCGCGCCGCACGCCATACCGCCGTCTCGCTAACCGGGTTGCGTGAAGCCTCGCCATGCGGGACCGGCACCGCACCGATCAGGATCGAGCAATAGTTGAACAGCCGGTAGGCCCAGCCGAACTTGAAAAAGGAATAAGCAAGGATCAGCACCAACCCGAACACCTTCATCTGAAATGCGGAGCGGGATGATGTCGCGCCGAGCGGCAGGTCGCTCAGCACCGAAAGAACCTGATCGGAGGCGCCGAGCAGGGCGAAACAGCCGCCGATCGCAATCAGCGAACTGGAGGCGAAGAAGGCGGTTCCCTGTTGAAGGCCGGCCATGATGGCGGTGTCGACGATACGGATCTCGCGTTCGGCCATGGTCCGCATCCAGGCTTCGCGCTGGGCGTTCATCGCCGTCGTCAGCGACACGCGGCTGACCAGCCTTCCGTCGGCGGCAAGCGTATGTAGCACCCATACGATGAGGAAGAAGGCCAGTGCCGCGAAATCGGCCGTCGATAAATGGAAGGAATCGCCCATGCATCGTCTTCTACCACAGCCGGAGGGGTCGCTTCGATGCCTGAACGCTGCCATGTCGCTGCCGGAGCAAACAAGGTCGGCAGGTGCAGCGCCGCGACTTTCAAAAGAGCAGAAACATCATGGGAATACCTATATGTAGGTTTCGGTACGGAGACAGCGGCGCGTGTTCCTTTCGGTTTTCGACCTGTTCAAGATCGGCATTGGACCATCGAGTTCGCACACGATGGGACCGATGACGGCTGCGCGGCGTTTTCTCGACGAGGTCGCGGGAGATGACTGGCCACGCCCGGCCGGCGCCAAGGTCGACCGCGTCGCCGCCAGCCTGCACGGCTCGCTTGCCTATACCGGCATCGGCCATGGTTCAGATCGCG
Organism: Mesorhizobium sp. WSM4813; assembly: GCF_055811555.1. NCBI lineage: Bacteria > Pseudomonadati > Pseudomonadota > Alphaproteobacteria > Hyphomicrobiales > Phyllobacteriaceae > Mesorhizobium > Mesorhizobium sp. WSM4813. Next base: position 45,673 of record NZ_JBVVQU010000039.1, on the reverse strand, counting down.
CCGTCGTGCTCGGCCTTGCCGGCCAGACGCCGCAGACGGTGGACCCCGATCAGGCGGACAGCATCGTCGACCATATTGCCGTGGACAAGCGGATTTTGCCGCCCGGCCATCCCTCCTATCGCTTCGACCCGGCCACGGATCTGGTGCTGGACCGCAAAACGCCGCTCCCCGGCCACGCCAACGGCATGGCTTTCTCCGCCTATGATGCCGACGATCGCCTGCTGCTCAAGCGCATCTATTATTCGATCGGCGGCGGCTTCGTGGTTTCCGAGGAAGAACTGCAGCGGATGAAGGTGAAGGGCTCGGTGACGACGGAAGGCAAGAAGGTTCCATACCCCTTTAAGAATGCCGTCGAGATGCTGTCGATGGCAGCGAAAAGCGGCCTTTCCATCGCCGACATGAAGCGCGTCAACGAAGAGACGCAGATGCCGCGTGAGGAGCTCGATGCCGGCCTCGACGGCATCTGGAGTGCTATGAAGAGCTGCATCGAGCGTGGCCTATCGCAGGACGGCATCATGCCGGGTGGACTGAAGGTGCGCCGTCGCGCGCGGCGATTGCATGACAAGCTGCAGGAGCAGTGGCAGCAGAACCGGCCCAACCCGCTGCTCGCCAATGACTGGCTGTCGATCTATGCCATGGCGGTGAACGAGGAGAACGCCGCCGGCGGGCGCGTCGTCACCGCGCCGACCAATGGTGCCGCAGGCACGCTGCCCGCGGTGCTGCGCTATTGGCTGCATTTTCATCCCGAGGCCGACCAGCCAAGCATTCGCGATTTCCTGCTGACCGCAGCGGCGATCGGCGGCATCATCAAGACCAACGCTTCGATCTCGGGCGCCGAAGTCGGCTGCCAGGGCGAGGTCGGTTCGGCCTCGGCGATGGCGGCCGCGGGGCTGTGCGCGGTCATGGGCGGCACGCCCGAGCAGGTCGAGAACGCTGCCGAGATCGCGCTCGAACATCATCTCGGCATGACCTGCGATCCGGTCGGCGGCCTGGTGCAGGTGCCTTGCATCGAGCGCAACGCGCTCGGCGCCGTCAAGGCGGTGACTGCCGCTTCGCTGGCCATCAAGGGCGACGGCGTTCATTTCGTGCCGCTCGATGCCGCGATCGAGACCATGCGCCAAACCGGCCTCGACATGAACGAGAAATACAAGGAAACCAGCCTCGGCGGACTGGCCGTCAATATCGTGGAATGCTGAGACAAACCTGGCACTGCGAACACTGGCACTGTGGAGAAAGTCGACCCGACCGTTGACGCCTTCGCACGCCGGACTAAACCTTAGTCCATGTCTCTCAATCTCATAAAGCTCTGTGTCGGCTGCGACAGCGTCGAGGATCTCGAAGAGTGGATCGCCTTCCGCCTCGACGAACGGCAGCGCGCCGGTGAACCGGTCGAGCATTACCACACCACCCGCATGATGCCGACGCGGGGCGCCGAGGTCACCGATGGCGGTTCCCTCTACTGGGTGATCAAGGGCAATGTGCAATGTCGCCAGTTGATCACGGAAATCCGTCCTTTCACCGATGACGAGGGCATCGGCCGCTGTCACCTGATGCTCGATCCCGCGGTCGTGCGCACCGAATGGCAGCCGCGCCGCGCCTTTCAGGGCTGGCGCTACCTGAAATCATCGGACGCACCGGCCGACCTCGGCAAGGGTAAAGCGGGATTGGTCGAGATGCCGCCGAAACTCAGGCGCGAGCTTGCCGATCTCGGCCTTCTCTAGGAAGGCGCCCAAATTCAAAGCTGCCGTGATCGCTGGCCCTCCAGGTCGCCTCAAGCTGGGCTTGCAAGCTGTGCGACAACGCCACATCTTGAATGTCATGAGCGACAAGAAGCAGCCCGTGCCCGCAAAGGCCAATCCTGCGCCGGTCGAACCCCAATCGAGCACCGGCGAGATCGACGCCTTTATCCGTCAGGCAAGGACGCTCGCTGCGTCCGCAACCGGTTCTGGCAGGCTGATTCTCTCACTCGACGCGACGATGAGCCGCCAGCCGACCTGGGACCTCGCATGTGCGCTGCAGGGCGAGATGTTCGACGCCGTCGGCAAGGCCGGAGCGCTGAAGGTTCAATTGGTTTATTTTCGTGGTCTCGGCGAGTGCCGCTCATCCGCATTCGTCACCGATACAGAGGCGCTGAAACAGTTGCTGACGCGGATCGAATGCCGCAGCGGCCACACCCAGATCGGCAAGGTGCTCGCTCATGCGCTGAAACAGACGGCAGCGGCCAAGGTCAACGCGCTGGTCTATATCGGCGATGCAATGGAAGAAAATATAGACGATCTGGCCGAAAAGGCCGGCAGTCTCGGCCTGCACGGCGTTCCGGTCTTCGTCTTTCAGGAGGGCCATGATGCCGACGCGGAAAAGGCGTTCAAGGAAATTGCGCGGCTGTCCAAAGGTGCTTGGTTCCGATTTGATAGGCGGGCCGCCGCAACCTTGGCCAGCCTGCTTTCGGCGGTCGCCGTGTTTGCAACAGGGGGGCTGAAGGCACTGGAGGCCAGAGGCAGGCCGGAAGACCGGCTGATGATCGAGCATCTGCGGAGCGGCAGGAAATAATGGGCGCGATTATCGCATTCGTGGCGTTGCTTTTGGTGCTGCTCGGCGTGGCCACGGTCTTTCTCCGCGCCGACCCCGCGAGACTCGCAAGCGGGATGAGGACACTTGGGCCCGTCCTGCTGGCGCTGATCGGCGTCGCCGTGCTTCTGGTCGGACGCGAAGGTATCGGCGGCCTGATCCTGTCGACGGCGCTCGCCTGGTATGGCTCCATGCGGATGAAGCGGCCGACAGCGAAACTGGAGCCGGGCAAGCATTCGACGGTGCGCACCGCGGCACTCGAAATGGAGCTTGATCACGATACCGGCAATCTGGAGGGGCTCGTGCTCGCCGGCCGCCATGAAGGCAAGATGCTTGGCACGATGAGCCTTGCGGAATTGCAGCAACTTTATCGCGAACTCCCCGGGGACCCGGAGAGCCGCCAGTTGCTAGAGACGTATCTTGACGGCAGATTTCCCATCTGGCGCAAAGACGCTGAGGCGGATGGTGGCGACGGGCTGGGTGTTTCGCCAGGTTCGGGCGCCATGACTAAGGAGGAGGCCTACAAGATCCTTGGTCTTGAAGCGGGGGCCGCCGCGGCGGATGTCCGCAAGGCGCACCGCCGCCTGATGCAGCGCCTGCACCCCGATATCGGCGGCACGTCTTTTCTGGCGGCGCGGATCAATGAAGCCAAGGACGTCTTGCTCTCCAATCACAACTAGTCTCCTTCGACGCAGAATTTTCCGGGAGATTGTTTGCACGCCGCCTACTGCTGGACGGCGTAGCACTCGATTTTCTTTTTCTTCAGAGCGTTGCAGGCTTTCCAGGCAGCCGTCTTCGAACCAAAGGCGAACCGGGCGCGGTAGTAGGTGACGCCGTCCTTTTCGAAGGCGACGGTGAAACCTGTGGCATCGGCGAGGATCGAAGGCGCCTGCTTGCTCGTCTCGTCCAGGAGAGCCTGGGCTTCGGATTGTTTTGGCGAAGAGGCGACCTGGACTGCCCAGCCGGACGGCACCGATGCCGTGTTGACGGGATCGATCGCCGCCGGTTCGGCGTAGGCTGCTGCGACCCTTGCCGTCGCGACATCGTCGGCCGTGGCCGCTGCCATGGCGTTGACCTTCCTGGTCTGAGAGACGGGCGTGGTCTGGATGGAGGTGGTTTCTTCAACGGCGGGCTCGGCTTCCTCAACAAGGGAGGCAATAGCATCGTCGTCCGGCCTGCTGTCCGGCGTCGGGGCGTCGCGCTTGGGCAGGAACACTTTTGCCAGCGCGCTGATCGGGTTGCCGCCGCTGGCCTTGGCGACCAGCATGCCGCTGCCGCGCGACGACGCCTTCGGCATGTAGGTTTTTATCAATGCGGCCATCTGGTTGTCGCGGCTGCCGCCGGATTTCCCGCCTATCACCACCGCGACAATGCGGCGATCGCCGTCGTCAACCGAGGAGACGAGATTGTAGCCGGAGGCGCGGGTGTAACCGGTCTTGATGCCGTCGACGCCCTTGATGCGCCCAAGCAGGCGGTTATGGCCGTTGATGCGCTTGCGGCCGTAGAGAAACGAACGCTGCGAGAAATAGCCGTAATACTGCGGAAAATGCTCCCGCAGCGCGATGCCGAGCACCGCCATGTCGCGTGCGGTCGTGAATTGACCGGGATTTGGCAAGCCATGGGCGTTGCGGAAAACGGTACCCTTCATACCCAGCGCCCGCGCCTTGGCTGTCATCATATGGGCGAAATTGGCTTCGTTGCCGCCGAGAAGCTCGCCGAGCGCCGTTGCCGAGTCGTTTGCCGACTTGGTCACCATCGACAGGATCGCGGTCTCAACCGTGATCGCACCGCCCCGTCTGACGCCGAGTTTCGTCGGCGGTTCAGCAGCAGCATTGGCCGAAAAGACGACCCGGGAGTTCTTGCTGATCTTGCCGTTCGCCATGGCCTCGAAGGCCAGGTAAAGCGTCATCATCTTGGTGAGCGAGGCCGGATAGCGCCGACCATCGGCATTCGAAGAATAAAGCACCTTGCCGGTCTTGGCATCGATGACGATGGCCGCCGACCTCGCTGCCATGGACGAAGCAGCGTCGGCAACGACGAATGTCATCGCCAAAGCGAGGATCAAGATCGTTTTCAAAGAGGACGCGGATTTGGAGAGAATGCCCGACAACGCCTGACGCACCGATGGTTCCTTTGAATTTTTTGTTGCTGGAGGCGGCAAAGGTCCTGCCTCACTTCAAGCCAAGCTATCGCGGCCAGCGTTACCAATCCGTTTATGGTAACCGCCGTGTTCACCATTTTCTTCGGGCTTGAGCTTCTCTTTATTCGAATTTTAGCCATTGCCGGTGGCTGGGCCTGTGTGTTGGGCTGATGTGCTGGCGCCGCCCTCGGCGAAACATTGACTTTTTGTGCAGTGCACAATATATGACTTGCATTGGACAACGCGGCCCCGGACAGGGCGCGCCCACCGTCAACGGCAACTGTCAAGGGAGCGTGAAATGACCCAGACCTATGAAGATTTCAGCAAATACGGCAAGGAGTTTGCCGACACCGGCTTGAAGAGCTTCGCATCCCTTTCCAAGGGTGCGCAGGCCATCGCCACAGAGGCGGGCGAATACACCAAGAAAAGCTTCGAGGCCGGCAGCGCAGCAGCCGAGAAACTTTTGTCGGCCAAGTCGCTGGAGAAGGCGATCGAGATCCAGTCCGATTTTGCCAAGCAGTCGTACGAAGCCTTCGTCACCGAAGCGACTAAGATCGGCGACCTCTATGCCGAACTCGCCAAAGAAGCCTACAAGCCGTTCGAATCGATCGTCGCAAAAGCGAAATAATCTCGCCATCATGTGACGATGGGCCTCGGGCCCGCAAGACAGACCCGGTCGCGAACGCGCGGCCGGGTTTTTTCATGGCAATTTGAAATCAGAGGGCTCTGCCGCCTTCACGATTTCGAAAATCGGCCAAGTTTGGCCACCTAGCCATATTGTCAGCTAAACAGAAGGGCTTAAAATCGTTCATCGAAGACCTACATGTCGAACTTGCATGGGGATTCGAAAAGGCAGGGCTACGTGACGATTGGTTTGACTGCCACGAGAGATGTGGTGCGGATGCAAAACGGCAACGGCGGCAATGAGGCCGGTCGCGGCACGGCTGTCATCACGCGCACCAAAACCAAGACCAAGAAGCCTAGCCTTTATCGGGTCCTCATTCTCAACGACGACTATACGCCCATGGAATTCGTGGTTCACGTGCTGGAGCGTTTTTTCCAGAAGGACCGTGAAGCCGCCACACGCATCATGCTACATGTTCACAATCATGGAGTGGGCGAGTGCGGGGTCTATACATTCGAGGTGGCCGAGACCAAAGTGTCTCAGGTCATGGATTTCGCCCGACAGAATCAGCATCCGCTGCAATGCGTGATGGAGAAGAAGTGAGGTAACATGCCGGCTTTCTCCCAAGGCCTGGAAAAGGCGCTTCACCAGGCGCTGACGCTCGCCAATGAGCGGCACCACGAATACGCAACCCTTGAACATTTGCTGCTCGCTCTCATCGACGACACCGAGGCGGCCGCGGTCATGCGCGCCTGCAACGTCGATCTCGACGAGCTGAAGCACACGGTTCTCACCTATATCGACACCGAGCTCGACAATCTCGTCACCGGCTACGACGAGGATTCCAAGCCGACGGCCGGTTTCCAGCGCGTCATCCAGCGCGCGGTGATCCATGTGCAGTCATCCGGCCGCGAGGAAGTCTCCGGCGCCAACGTGCTCGTTGCCATCTTCGCCGAGCGCGAGAGCCATGCCGCCTATTTCCTGCAGGAACAGCAGATGACCCGCTACGACGCGGTCAACTACATCTCGCACGGCATCGCCAAGCGCCCCGGCGCATCGGAGACGCGGTCGCCGCGCGGCGCCGACGACGAGCAGGGCGGCCAGAGCGGCGCCGAGCCGCAAGAGGACGGCGGCAAGAAAAAGCAGCAGCAGGACGCGCTGACCGCCTATTGTGTCAATCTGAACAACAAGGCCAAGGCCGGCAAGATCGATCCGCTGATCGGCCGTGAGTCCGAGATCAACCGCACCATCCAGGTGCTGTGCCGCCGCTCGAAGAACAATCCGCTCTATGTCGGCGACCCTGGCGTCGGCAAGACGGCGATCGCCGAAGGCCTTGCCAAGCGCATCGTCGAGGGCGACGTGCCGGAAGTGCTGCACAACGCCACCATCTTCGCGCTCGACATGGGAACATTGCTGGCCGGCACCCGCTATCGCGGCGATTTCGAGGAGCGGCTGAAGCAGGTCGTCAAGGAACTCGAGGATTATCCGGGCGCGGTTCTGTTCATCGACGAGATCCACACCGTGATCGGGGCAGGGGCGACGTCGGGCGGCGCCATGGATGCGTCGAACCTGTTGAAGCCGGCGCTGTCGTCCGGAGCGATCCGCTGCATCGGCTCGACCACCTACAAGGAGTTCCGCCAGTTCTTCGAGAAGGATCGCGCTTTGGTGCGGCGCTTCCAGAAGATCGACGTCAACGAGCCGACCATTGAGGACGCCATCGAGATCATGAAGGGTCTGAAGCCGTATTTCGAGGAGTTCCACAAGGTTCGCTACACGGCTGAGGCGATCAAGGCTTCGGTGGAACTGTCGGCGCGCTACATCAACGACCGCAAGTTGCCGGACAAGGCGATCGACGTGATCGACGAGACCGGCGCCTCGCAGATGCTGGTGCCGGAGGCCAAGCGCAAGAAGACCATCGGCATCAAGGAGATCGAAGCGACGATCGCCACCATCGCCCGCATTCCGCCGAAGACGGTTTCCGCCGACGACGAGAAGGTGCTGGCCGGTCTCGACGTCGAGCTGAAGCGCGTCGTCTACGGTCAGGACACCGCGATCACGGCGTTGACCTCGGCGATCAAGCTGGCGCGTGCCGGCCTGCGCGAACCGGAGAAGCCGATCGGCTCCTATCTGTTCTCGGGACCGACCGGCGTCGGCAAGACCGAAGTGGCAAAGCAGCTCGCCGCCTCGCTCGGTGTCGAGCTGATCCGCTTCGACATGTCGGAATATATGGAACGCCACACCGTCTCGCGGCTGATCGGCGCGCCTCCCGGCTATGTCGGCTTCGACCAGGGCGGCCTGTTGACCGACGGCGTCGACCAGCATCCGCATTGCGTGCTGTTGCTGGACGAGGTCGAGAAGGCGCATCCGGACCTGTTCAATATCCTGTTGCAGGTCATGGACCACGGCAAGCTGACCGACCACAACGGCAAGCAGATCGACTTCCGCAATGTCATCCTGATCATGACCACCAATGCGGGCGCCTCGGATGCGCAGCGCGCGGCGATCGGTTTCGGCTCGACCAAGCGCGAAGGCGACGATGTCGAGGCGATCAACCGGCTGTTCACGCCGGAATTCCGCAACCGTCTCGATGCGATCATCCCGTTCGGCTCGCTGCCGGTTCCGGTCATCCATCAGGTGGTGCAGAAGTTCGTCATGCAGCTCGAGGCCCAGCTCTCCGAGCGTGGCGTCACCTTCGACCTCTCGCAGGAGGCGATCGCCTGGCTGGCCGAGAAGGGCTATGACGAACGTATGGGTGCGCGGCCGCTCGGCCGGGTCATCCAGGAGCACATCAAGAAGCCGCTGGCCGACGAGGTGCTGTTCGGCAAGCTCAAGAAGGGCGGCACAGTGCGTGTCACCGTCGAGAAGAAGGAGACCGGTGAGACCGGCCTGAAGCTCGAGTCGCTCGCCGACGAGGCGCCGGTCAAGCCGAAGAAGGAAGAACCGGACGACACGCCGAAGCCCAAGAAAGCTGCCATCAAGAAGCCCGTCGCGAAAAAGGCGATCGCGCAGAAGGCGGAGCCCAAGGGCAAGGATGGCGGCAAGCGCAGCTTGGTGCCGCAACTACCCCGCAAAGGGTGATGGCCTGAAAAATAGAAAAGCCCCGGAAACGGGGCTTTTTTGTTGGATGAGGAGGTAGTGAGTGGCCGAAGGCGTTTGGGGTGCGACCTCCGGCTTCAGTTTCCCAGCGCCGTTCGTATCTTGCCGGCGTTCTCAGCCAACACTTCTGGCTTCTCCATCTGACCGCTATGCGGCTTCAAAGGAATGCCCTCGAAGCGTGGAATGATGTGAACATGGAGGTGAAAGACGGTCTGGCCCGAAGCAGGCTCGTTGAACTGCATGACTGTGACACCATCGGCATCGAAAGCCTTTTTTACTGCCCGCGCAACGTTCTGGACATTTGCGAAGAGCGGGCCGAACACTGCCGGATCGGCATCGAGCAGGTTGCGCGACGGCGCCTTCGGCACAACCAGCGTATGACCCGGCCCTTGCGGCATTACATCCATGAACGCGACAACCGCGTCATCTTCATAGACGCGATGCGACGGGATTTCACCGCGCAGGATTTTCGCGAAGATATTGTTGCTGTCGTAGGTGGCTTCGGCCATGGCGTGCGCTCCGGATTGTGCCTTGCTCTACCGCATCGACCGGAAAATCGGAATCGATTTTCGGAAAGTACGATGCGTAGATTCCAAAGTTAGAGCGCACTTTGTGCGTCCAATTGGACGCACGTCGCCCTAATCGTCCGTCAGATCCTTTCGGAACGGCGTGTGCTCTTCAAGATAGTCGCCCATCCGCTCCACTTCGCGCCGCTCGCGCCTGAGATAGTCGGCGACCGCATTGCGCAAGCCGGGATGCGCGATGTAATGCGCTGAATGCATGGTCACCGGCCTATAGCCGCGCGCCAGCTTGTGCTCGCCTTGCGCGCCGGCTTCGACCACTTTCAACTTACGGTTGATCGCGAAGTCGATCGCCTGGTGATAGCAGACCTCGAAATGCAGGAAGGGATGGTCTTCGATGCAGCCCCAGTTGCGGCCGTAGAGCGCATCGGAACCGATGAAATTGATGGCGCCGGCAATGTAGCGTCCATTGCGCTTGGCCATCACCAGCAGGATGTCGTCGGCCATGCGCTCGCCGATCATCGAGAAAAAATCGCGGCTGAGATATGGCCGCCCCCATTTCCTGCTGCCGGTATCCATGTAGAAGGCAAAGAAGTCGTCCCAGACCCTTTCGGTCAGGTCCTTGCCGGTCAGCCAGTCGATCGAGATGCCGTGAGCGAGCGCCTCGCGCCGCTCTTTCTTCATTGCCTTGCGCTTGCGCGATGCCAGAGTGGCGAGAAAATCGTCGTAGGTGGAATAACCTTCGTTGAAGAAGTGGAACTGCTGGTCGGTGCGGTGCAGGAAGCCCGCCGCTTCCAGCGCCCCGACATCCTTCTGCTGCGCGAAGGTTACGTGGGCGGAAGAAACGCCGAGCTTGTCCGTCACCGCCTTCAGGCCTGCTGCCAAGCCGGCTTTCACGGCGCGACTGTCCTCGCCCTTGTTGACCAGCAGGCGAGGACCGGTGACAGGCGTGAACGGTACGGCGCATTGCAGCTTTGGATAGTAGCGTCCTCCGGCGCGCTCGAACGCGTCCGACCAGCCGTGATCGAAAACATATTCGCCCTGGCTGTGCGATTTCAGGTAGCAGGGAACGGCACCGAGCAGTTTTCCCTGCGCCGTCTCCAGCCTGAGATGATGGCCCTGCCAGCCGGTGCGCCGCACGGCGCAGCCGGAATCCTCAAGCGCGCTCAGAAAAGCGAAAGAAACAAGGGGGTTGTAGCCATTTTCTGTATCGCCGCGTGCGGTACCGCCGAGGCCATCCCATTCCGTGCAGGTGAAGGCTCCAATGCCGGAGGCAACCCGGATCGCATACGCTCCATTCGCCGTTTGCCCGTCGCCTTCATCGCCTTGATCCATGGGGCTTATTTAAGTTCCGTGCCGGTCCATGCAAGCCCGGTTCAAGCGACCGGTACAAGATCAGGTTCGAACCCTTCGAACGTCATTTGGTCGGCATATCTAAAGGTCAAGTCGACCGCCGGTTGGTCGAGCACGGTCCAGGTGATGACCGGCATTTTAAGCCTTTCGCGCACGAAACTGACAAACCGGTTCGGCAGGTCACCGGCGGCGTAGGAGGTGAAGGCGATGTCGTGCGCCAGCATGGCGAAATGCGCCTCGATCAGCTTGACGTCCGTGCCGTAGGCGGTCAGCCCGCCCGGAATGCCGGGCGCGTGTTTGGGGAAATCGCGGATCAGCCAGTGGTCGAACGACATGATCGCCGCCTTGCCCTTGTAGCGCTTGAGCATTTTGCCGACGCTTTCCACCAAACCTTCGTCCTGGCCGGGAACCCCTTTCAGCTCGACGACCATCGGCACACGACCATCGACCAGGTCGAGTGCCTGCTGCAAAGTCGGCAGATGGTCTGATGTGCCGCCAACCTTGAGTGCCGTCATCTCCGCTGCCGTTCGCTGCCAGACGAAGCCGTCCTTGCCGGTCAGCCGCTTCAGATCGACATCGTGAATGACCACGGGGATGCGGTCAGACGACAGATGCACATCGCATTCGATCGCGTAGCCGCGTTCAGTCGCCGCGGCAAAGGCGGAAAGCGTGTTCTCCCACCGCGTCTTGTTCATGTCGTGGAGGCCGCGATGGGCAACCGGTCGGGCGGTCAGCCAGGAAAGATCGGTCATATCTGGCTCATTCGACTTCGAAGATGGCTTCGATTTCCACTGCGGCATTAAGCGGCAGGGAGGCGGCGCCGACGGCGGAGCGGGCATGTTTGCCGTGATCGCCGAGCACTGCAACCAGAAAATCCGAGGCGCCGTTGGCAACCAGGTGCTGTTCGACAAAATCCGGAGTCGAGGCGACGAAGACGGTGATCTTCACCAGGCGGCGGATTTTCTCGAGATCGCCAAGGGCTGCCTTGGCCTGCGCCAATACGTTGATCGCGCAGTATTTTGCCGCTTCCTTGCCGCTTGCGGTGTCGACATCGCGGCCGAGTAGTCCGCTCGCCTGCAGCTTGCCCTCGCTGAGCGGCAACTGCCCGGCGGTGAACAGCAGATTGCCTGACCTGGAATAGGGCACGTAGTTGGCGGCGGGCGCGGCGGCGAACGGAAGCGTCACGCCGAGTTCGCTTAGCCGCTTTTCGATTGTTTCACTCATGGTATTTCCCTATTGCTTGATGACGCTGGGCGGGCCGGGCCGAAATTGCTATTTTTGCCTCGCTTCCGCCACGACTTTTTTTAAGCTGGACCCTCTTTGCCTGCGGCCTGCCATCAGGCGCGATGATCGGAGCCCCTCATGCGCGCAACACGCCTCGCATTCCACGCCGTCCTGCTGCCAGCGGTGTTCTCGATGGCGCCGGCTTTTGCCGTACCGGCGCTGCAGGCGCATCGCGCGGTTTATGATCTAAGCCTGGACAAAGCCTCCGATCGCTCCGGCATTACCGGTATTTCCGGCCGCATGGTCTATGAGTTCAACGGCTCACCTTGCGAAGGCTACACGGTGAAGTTCCGCTTCGTCACCCAGATTGCCACCAACGACAATGCAACAAAGCTGACCGACCAGCAGACGACCACTTTCGAGGACGCCGAAGGCAAGACGTTCTCGTTCGTGACAAAATCCTTCGTCGACCAGAACCTCGACAAGGAGGTCAAGGGCACCGCGACGAAGGAGACGAAGGGCCTCAAGGTCGACATCGACAAGCCGGAGAAGAGCAGCCTCGAACTCGCCGCAACCCAGTTTCCGACCCAGCATCTGGCCGAACTGATCGATAAGGCCGAAAAGGGCGAAAATTTCTACGAAACCAACCTGTTCGACGGCTCGGAAGATGCCGACAAGGTGATGACCACCACCGTCGTCGTCGGCAAGAAAGCCGATGCCGACAAGGCTGATCCGGAAGCGCCGGCACTGGCGAACCTCGCCACCGACAAATACTGGCCAGTCGACATCGCCTATTTCGACGGCACCGACAAGTCAGGCGAGGAGGTGCCGGAGTACCGGATCAGCTTCAAGCTGCATGACAACGGCATCACCCGCGACCTCGTCATGGACTATGGCGAGTTCTCGATGACCGGCAAGCTGGTCAATCTGTCGTTGTTCGATCAGTCGAAAGCCTGTCCGCCGAAATAGGCTTCAGGTTAACCACGCCTGCAGGCGGCGAATGACTTGAACACGCCGCAATTGCATATCAACCTCTGCGCCGATGGGGCGATCGGGGGGGGTGGGTTGAGCAGAATCGATGTGTTCGTGGCGCCGAAGCCCAATCCGGCGCTGATCAAGATCATGACTGTAGTCAACCGGGTTGTCATGCTGCACGGCATTCCCGGGTTTCGCGACCTGTTGCCGTTCAACCGCCTTGCCGGATTGCGCGGCGTCGCCAATGTCCGTCATATCGAGTTTCCCGACGTCGACCGGCAGCGGCTGAAGGCCTGTTGCGGCGCCGGCAAGGCGACGTTCATCACCCCCAACCATCCGGAATTCTTTACCGACTGGATGATCGACAAGGAGATCGTCTCACAGGTCAGCCCGCTCGCGGCATCCTGGGCCACGCATGGCGTCGTCAACGGCCTCGGCCGGATCATGCAGAAATTCTGGCTGGCCAACAATCTGATCGCCCAGATTCCAGGCAACAGCGGGGCTGCCAAGGAACACTCGATCGCCTGGGCGCTGAAAGGGCATGGTGTTCTCTTGCATCCCGAAGGCGGCGTCGGCTGGCATGCAAACGTCGTCGGTCCGCTCCTTCCGGGGGCGGTCGAGATGGGGTTCGAAGCGCTCAAGCGCGATCGCGCCACGGATCAGGATTCTAGGGTTTGGATCGCGCCGGTTGTCTGGAAGCTCGCCTTCACCAAAAATGTCGAGCCGGCGCTGGCGCAGGAATGCGCCTATGTCGAGAAGAGCCTGAGGATCGAACGCCGTGCCGCCGATACCCTGCCGGAGCGCGTCCACCATATCTATTCGACGCTGCTGTCGCGCGATGAGATTGCCTGCGGCATGGTGCCCGACGAACGGGCTTCGTATGCCGCGCGTCAGACGCAACTGCTGCTCGAATTGAGCCGACGCCTGGGGGAGGGTATTTCGGTCGATCCCGCTGTCAACGAGATCGCCGAGCTTTTACGCAGGTCGCGCCGCTGGCTGCGGGAAGGCACCGGCGACGCCGAGCGACAAAAACAGATCCGCACGCTGGCGGACACGATCCTGCGTCTCCAACGTGTCGGACCGTGGGCCTCAGCCAACCCGCGCATCACGCAAGAGGAGATCGCCGAGCATCTGAAGCGCATCCGCAACGACTATTGCAAGGGCACGCTGCGCGACACGATCAACCGCTTCGTGCCACAGCCGGCCGGGCCGCGCTGCGCGCATATCCGTGTGCCGGAACCGTTGGGATTGCACGCCTTTCCGGGCTCGATCCACGATGCGCTCGCCGAACTGCACAGCCGCATGCAGGCGGCTGTCACCGCGACCGTAGCCGAACTCGAAGCCGCTGGCGGCTTCATTTTCTATCCGAATCCCTTCTATCATCGCTAGCATTGGATCTCGGCTCCAGGTGAGCTGCGGCCCCGCTGGTCGGCGCAAGATGAAGGAGTGCGGCAAGCCTCATGGCGGTTTATGTCGACGCGGCGATCTGGAAATGGGTCGGCCACCGCTGGTGTCACTTGCTGGCCGACGACACCGATGAGCTGCATCGTTTTGCAGCACAGCTCGGTATCAAGCGCTCGTCCTATCAGGGACCGCCGAAGACATCGGCGCCGCACTATGACATAACCGGCTTCGAGCGCGACCGCGCGGTGCGGCTAGGCGCCATCGAATGCAGCCGCGAAGAGATCGTTGCTGTTTTCCGGCGTGTCCGGGTGCCGAAGGGGAAGATGCGACTATAGCCGGGTGGCGCTGATCGCCGCACGCTGAGCCGCAAGACACCGTAGCGCTTGCGTTTGTCGCGCATCCCCTCTATATCCGCGCTTATTCCACACACGGACTTTGGTGTCTGCCCGGGAGAAATCCGGCTGAAACCTCCGGTGGCGTTCGAGGACAAAGTCCAGAAATGCCTGTGTCCGTGGAGGCTAACCGGAAAGGATACTCAAGAATGGCTCTGCCTGATTTCAGCATGCGCCAGCTTTTGGAAGCTGGCATTCACTTCGGCCACCAGACTCACCGCTGGAACCCGAAGATGGCGCCCTATATCTATGGCGCCCGCAACAACATCCACATCATCGACCTCTCGCAGACGGTGCCGCTGCTGCACCAGGCGCTCAAGCAGGTTTCCGACACCGTCGCCAAGGGTGGCCGCGTGCTGTTCGTCGGCACCAAGCGCCAGGCGTCCGACATCGTCGCCGACGCCGCGCAGCGCTCGGCCCAGTACTATGTCAACTCCCGCTGGCTCGGCGGCATGATGACCAACTGGAAGACGATCTCGAATTCCATCCAGCGCCTGCGCAAGCTCGACGAGATGCTGGCTGGCGAGGCCCAGGGGCTCACCAAGAAGGAGCGCCTCAACCTCGATCGCGAGCGCGAGAAGCTCGACAAGGCGCTGGGCGGCATCAAGGACATGGGCTCGACGCCCGACCTGATGTTCGTGATCGATACCAACAAGGAAGCGATCGCCATCCTCGAGGCCAAGCGTCTCGGCATCCCGGTCGTCGCCATCATCGATTCCAACTGCGACCCGGACAAAATCGATTTCCCGATCCCGGGCAATGACGATGCGGCCCGCGCCATCCAGCTCTATTGCGATCTGATCGCCAAGGCTGCAATCGACGGCATTGCTCGTCAGCAGGGCGCGCTTGGCGTCGACGTTGGCGCTTTGGCCGAGGCCCCGATCGAGCCGGCACTCGAGCCGACGCCAACCGCCGAGACACCGGCTGCCCAGACACCGGAAGCGTAACAGGGAAGGCCGGTTTCGGCCCTCATCTTTCTCATATTCTGGCGCGCTAAGCGCTGGCGCCAGGCGCATCACCGAGGACCGGTGGTGCGTCGGTGCATTTTAAACAAAGAGGCGACAATGAGTATTTCGGCTGCACAGGTCAAAGAACTCCGCGACTTGACCGGCGCGGGCATGATGGACTGCAAGGCGGCGTTGAACGAGACCAACGGCAACATGGAAGAGGCCGTCGACTGGCTCCGCAAGAAGGGCATTTCCAAGGCCGACAAGAAGGCCGGCCGTACCGCGGCCGAAGGCCTGATCGGTGTCGATTCCGGTATCCGCGAGGCGGCGGTCGTCGAGGTCAATTCTGAGACCGACTTCGTTGCCCGCAACGCCGCCTTCCAGGAGATCGTCGCCAAGGTCGCCAAGGTCGCGCTCGCCTATGGCGGCAAGACCGAGGCCGTCGCAGCCGCCCCGTATCCGGGTTCCGACAAGTCGGTTGCCGACACCATCAAGGACGCTGTCGGTACAATCGGTGAGAATCTTGGCTTCCGCCGTTCGGCCAAGCTCACGGTCGAGCACGGCGCTGTCGCGACCTACGTCCACAATGCGGTTGCCGACGGCCTTGGCAAGCTCGGCGTGCTGGTCGCCATCGAGACGACAGGCAACGCGCAGGCCGCCAACGCCTTTGCCCGTCAGGTCGCCATGCATGTCGCCGCCACCAACCCGATGGCGCTGACGACGGAGCAGCTCGATCCGGCCGCGGTCGAGCGCGAGAAGGCGATCTTCGCCGACCAGGCGCGCCAGTCCGGCAAGCCGGAAGCGATCATCGAGAAGATGGTCGAGGGCCGTCTGCGCAAGTTCTACGAAGAGGTCGTGCTGCTCAAGCAGGCTTTCGTGCTCAATCCCGACATCATCGTCGAGAAGGCGCTGCAGGATGCCGAGAAGGAAATCGGCGCACCGGCCAAGATCACTGCCTATCTGCGCTTCGCACTCGGCGAGGGCATCGAGAAGGAAGAGACCGATTTCGCGGCGGAAGTCGCGGCGGCTGTCAAGAAGTAAACCGCACTCTATCGTTCTGAAAAGACTTTACGGCCGGGTGTCCGCGAGGATGCCCGGCCGATTTCTTGCGCGGTGTCGATGAAGGCCATGCGGTCGGCGACAAGCCGACTGGCTATCTGCCGGATCTGCTCATGCCCGGATCTGCTCATGCCCGGATCTGCTCATGCAAGGTGCATGGCCGGCGTAACCTAAAGACTGGAAGAGATTTTCCGGCTCGGGGGGCGGGGGGGGGGGGGGGGGCCGGGGGGGTTGTGGGGGCCCAAAATGAGTTTTTTAAAAAAACCAGCGCCCCCCGCCGGGGGGGGGGGGGGGGGGGGGGGGGGGGGGGTGGTTTTAAA